>JAJRUC010000098.1 GCA_024278015.1 Chloroflexota bacterium | reverse complement strand
CCAGCCCCGCCCCCAGACCATTGCCCAGCGCCCCCACAAAAAGGACCAAAATAAAAATTTTGTGTCGCATAGCGTAGCTAAAAATCCAGCGCGCCGGGCTGCGCCGGTCGGAACGCCAGGTTTGTTCAATAGAAAATTCGGCAAAGGGAGCGTCCGGGGGGGACACGGGTAAAGAAAGATTTGTCATAGTTTATCGCACAGAAAGAGTTTAATCGTATCTATCCGTAGAATACGGACAGATTCCTGGTGGCAGGCAAGCCATTGTTAATTGTAGCCGAAAACGGGCCGAAAATGAAATCAGCGCGGTAAATTCACCAGGGCAACGGCCAGGTTTTCAAAGCCGGAAGCGGTGGGCCGGTATACCACCAGTTGTATCTGGTCCGGCGCGCGCCCCGGCGGGGGTAAAAACGTGTAGGCATCAACGATGATGGTGCGGGGCCGCCATTGGCTGGTGGGGTACGTGTTCCACACCGGCTGATGGTCCTGAACAAGCGGTTCTCCATTGGCGGTCAGGGGCTTTCCTCCTTGCCACAACCGCACCGACATACTGTAATCGGCGGCGGGGGCGGCCTGGGCCGTCCAGTACAGGGTGATGACCTGCCCGTTTTCTGTTTGCTTCAGGCCGATTAAGCTGACCTGGCCGCCGAAATCAACCGTTACCGGCGCAGCCTCGGCGGGCAGAGTCGTCATTGGGGCGGTTGCCAGTCGAATGAGCGAGCCGCCTGCGGCTTGCGGGGCGGCGACGGCCGGGTTAAGCAGGGCTGGATACGCTGCGGCGGCGCGGCGGGTCAGGGTTTCGGCGGGCGCGCCCGGTTCCACCAGCGTTACGGCCGGCTCTGCCCGCCAAATGACCATCAGATATTGCAGGGCCACCCATTCTTCATACGATGCGGAAATTGTTTGGCCCGGTTCGGCATCGGTCAGCGCAGCCCAGCCCGGGGCCAGGCCGGTATCGGCGACGGTATTATGCTGATGCACCCGCAATTCCCCCACAGAGGCGGTCACTCGCCGGCCGATGAGGGCCACCAGCCCCAGCACGATGACTATCTTCAACCCGATGCGGGCCGGCGACGCCGGCAAGCGGGCATCGGTCCACAGCCGGCCAATCAGCCGCCCAAAGCCCAGCACCAGCAGCGGGTACAGGGGCAAAATAACCTGAAACCAGTTTCCAAATCGATAGGCCGTGCAAAAAAGCATGTAAATCAGGGCGCTTGCGTAAAGGAAAATGGCCTTTCGCTTGCCCAGCAGCGCCCAGCCGACAAGCCCCCCCAGCAGCACCAGCCAGCCCAGTTCCTGCCAAATCAACGACGGATATTCCGGGGTGATGAGTTGGTGCAGGCTTAAGCCCGGGGCCAGTTCATCGCGGCCTTGCCGGGTGCTGACAAACTGCCAAAACCACTCGGCGGCAGAGGCCCACCGGCCTGCGCCCCGCCATTCCGGGTGACGCGCCCCCTGAAGATACACAAAGCCGTAGCTGAGCAGGGGCAGCAACCCGGCGGCGGCGGTTTGCAAAACCAGTTTCGGTTTTTTCAGAATGTCCGGCCGGCGGGTGAAGACAAGGTAGAGCAGCGGGGGAACCACAAACAGGGTGGTCAGCATATTGGCCGCCATCGTGCCGGTCACAAAGGCCAGCCCCCACAGCAGGCGATTGGTGGGCCGGCGTTCCCACTTAAAGGCCAGCCACACCAGCAACAGCGTTTGAAAAATGGCCGAAGTGTATTGTTCGGTGGTGACGCTGTAATACCAAAAAAAGTACGTCCCCCCGTAAAACAGGGTCAACAAAGCGGCCAACCAATGATTTTGGCCGGTTACTTCCGGGCGCAGAAGCAAGTGATACAGCAGCCACAGCGAAGCCAGCCCCCACAGCGTTGAGTAAAGAGAAATGATCTGGATGGGATTGAAAAAGGGGTGAAAAATTTGTCGCGCTACGCGAATAAATACTTGCCCCAGCATTACGTACAGCGGATAGCCGGGCGCGTTGCTGGGCCGGCCCTGCACCTGGGCGTACTGATGCGTAATCAGGTCGCCGCCGGTCAACTCATCGGGGCGCAGGCCTCTGTCCAGGGTAAGCAGGTAGGCCGCCAGTAGCAACGACAAGACCACAATCGGCACCAGCCGGGGATATTTTTTTGTCAGGTCATCCCGTTTTTGAACCATCGGCTTGTCCATTGTTCAATCGAAAAGATGATAGCCTTTCCGGCTTGCTTTGTCAAAGGAGGGAGGTGCGGGGCAAACAGGGTGTTTGACAGATGATATTGAACTGAGTACCATTACTCCATTGATTTATTACGGAGATTTGGGTGAACCGGCAAATCGAATCGAAAAATGTATTGCCCCAAAACCTGCCCCCGCAGAAAGAGGCCCGGAAATACGGTTCTGTAGCTCGATACCTGAGCCTGTTGCTTATTGTTACCGGCGTAATTTTGATGGGATTTGGCGTTTTTTCTTACGCCAAAGAACAGGTGGTGCTGTTGAATAATCAACCCCCCCCCCTGCCGCCCGAAGCATCGGGGGGCAGTTTGGCCGATAACCCCTTGCCCGTCCCGGTAAACGAGGTGAGTGTGGTGAGCGTCACCCCCACGCCCGCCCCGTCGCCCACACCCGTTAATACCGTCACCCCCCTTCCTCCCGGCGAAACGCCAATTCCCACCCCTGTCCCCTCTCCCACCCTGACCCCCACCGTAGACCCCTATCCGCCCGCCCAATCGTCGCCCAACCGGATTGTGAGTGAGGCCATCGGCCTGGACAGCCCGGTTGTGGAAGTGGGCTGGCACCAGGAAACCGTCGGCGGGCAGGCCATTAGCGTGTGGAATGTGGCCGAGTACGCTGCCGGTTGGCATAAAAATTCGGCCTTGCCGGGAAATGCGGGGAATATTGTCCTGTCCGGGCATCATAACATCAAAGGCGAAGTGTTTCGCTATATTGTCGATTTGGAACCGGGCCAAACCATCACCCTGTACGCCGACGGGCGGGCTTACGATTATGTGGTGGAAGATAAATTTATTTTGAAGGATAAAGGCGAGCCGGAAGAAGTTCGGCGGGCCAATGCCCGCTGGATTGGCCCCTTTGACGATAAACGCTTAACCCTGGTTACCTGCTGGCCGTACAACAACAATACCCATCGGGTGGTGGTGGTGGCAAAACCGCTTCTGAATGTGCTGCCGTAAAAAAAAGGCGATGCTTCCGGGCATCGCCTTTTTTGCGGGTAAAAGTGGTGGCTGTTTAGTTATCTGATTTAATGGATACGTTGGCGGCAGCCGGGCCTTTTTCGCCCTCAACCAGGGTAAATTCAACCAGTTGCCCTTCAACCAATTTTAGAAAACCGGCGCCATTGATGGCGCTGTAGTGTACAAACACATCTTTGCCGGCTTCATACTCAATAAATCCGAAGCCTTTGGCGGCGTTAAACCATTTTACTGTACCGGTTAATTGTTCTGACATTTTACAATTGTCTCCTTAAAACTAACATTAAAAAAATAAATATGGGGTGCTTTTGTTTCGATAGGCCGAACATCTGCAACCAACGATAGACTGTACCACATTTTAAGCCGTTTGCCAATATTCACAATATGTTTCGCCGGGCAAACGCATAAAAAGGCCACCCGTGAATTTCACAGGCGGCCTTTGCTGTTTGGCAAAAAACGCAGGGGCGCAATGCATCGCGCCCCTGCAAGCAAAGATTGTTTTACGCCACCACTTCCCCTTCGACCACCGGAATATCCACATGGAAGGTCAGCCCGTCGCCGTTGGCGTCCACGCGGATGGTGTCGCCGTCCATAAACTCGCCGGAGAGAATCTTCATCGCCAGCGGGTCTTGCAGATAGCGCTGGATGGCGCGTTTCAGCGGACGCGCGCCGAAGGTCGGGTCGAAGCCGACTTCTGCCAGGAAGTTTTTCGCAGCATCGGTCAGTTCCAGCGTGATAT
>JAJRUC010000097.1 GCA_024278015.1 Chloroflexota bacterium | reverse complement strand
GACCCTGCAATTCGGCGATTGCGCGCGGGTTACATGGTCGGTTGAAAATTCAGGCGATGTCCGGCTGGACGGCGAAGCGATACCGGCCACCGGCAATCGCCGGATTTGCCCCCAAAAACCGGAGGAAACGCACATTTTAACGGCTTTAACGGCAGACGGCGCTATTGAAGAGGCCACCATCACCCTGACCATTTTAGCCACGCCCACGCCCTGGCCGGGGGTGAAGGTTATATTTTTTGCCGAACAGGGCGCGTTGAATTACAAGGATTGCACCACCTTGCGCTGGCAGGTTGAAAACGCCCAAAGCGTCACCTTGAACGGGCAAGTGGTGGATAGTGTCGGCAACCGGGAAGTTTGCCCGCGAGAGGCGTTCAACACCTATCGCCTGCTGGTTCTGTCTTCAAACAGCGGCGTTTCAGAGCAGACGGTGGTCATTAATGTGCAACCCACCCCCACCCCCGCGCCGCCGCAACCGACCCCCACCGTTACGCCGGTTACGCTTCCGCCGGCGCCTGTCTCGCCGCCGGTCATCGCCCGGTTTACAGCCGACCGGTACAGTCTGAAACCGGGCGAATGTACCTTGCTGCATTGGGCGGTCAGTAACGCGGTGCAGGTCAGTATCGACGGCGCGCCGGTGGCTAATCAGGGCAACAAACAGGTTTGCCCGGATGCAGCCGCTGTTTACGCCTTGAGCGCCGTGGGCAGCGACGGGCAATCGGCCGGGGCTATGGTGCAATTGCAGGTACGCGCCGAATCTCAAGCGACGCCGACGCCTGAAGTGGGCGGCGTACCCTATACGCTGCAAGTGGGCGGCCAGCATCGCTACGAAGAACCGTGGGGGGGCGACTATGGCAACCCCTGCGAGGCGTGGCGCACCGGCAATTTTGATGACGACCATCCCTTTTACCGGGGGTTCAATCTGGAATTGCTGCTTGACAACAATACATCATCCAGAATTGCAGATAACTGGGGCGAAAATATCCGCTTTTACACTGCCTCCGGCGGTGAAGTGACCGCCTGCTATTACGGTTACGACGGCGCAGGCCCGCCGCCGGGGGCAACAGCTTCCGTTACCTTCTTTACGGTGGTTCCCAAAGGGGATTATGTGCAGGTGGCGCAACTGGATTTGGGCGGATACACCATCCGGTTGTGTCTGGACGGCAAGGGAAACTCGTGGGATTGCAGTTAAATTTCGGGGAAGACGGGCGGTATCAGCCGATGGCATCGGCCAGGTTTTTGACGATGACCTCTTCGCGGCCTTCGTCATCCTCATGTAATTCAAGGCAGATAGCCTGCCTGGGGCGTTTGAAGGCGCGTTTGTTGCTGTAGATATGAACCTCAACTCCCTGGTACATCGTATCGCTGATGACGATGCGCGGCTTTTGATTCTGGGTTTCGGCGATGAGTTTGTTCAGTTGCTCCAGCTCGTGTTCCTGCTCGGAAAGCAGTTGCGCCGTGCGATGACTTTCGGTGGTTAGCTGGATAATAACGGTCTGTATTTTTTTATCCAGCGTATCTTCCCGGTCCAGTTTCTTCAGTTCATTTTGCAGATGGTCCAGACTGCCCCGCGAAACGGCCATTTCTCTGAGTAATTTTTTGGGGACTTTGGCCCAGCGTTTTTTTTGCTCATCCAGCGTTTCCAGCATCTCGGCCAGTTTATTAGCCAGTTTTTGCTGGGCGGTTTCCAGTTGAGGCAGCATTTGTTGTTCTTCGGGGGTCAATTGCTCGAAGTTGGCCTGTTTTTCGGTTAAGGTTTTCAGGGTGGCGCAGACTTGCGTCAGTTTGCCCCGCGTGACATCGATTTCGGCCTGCAAGGTGGCGGTCACGTCTTCGGGCATCACCGAAATACCGGCGGCCTGCAATTGCTGGAAGAGGTGCCTGCTGCGTTGGTACAGGGCGCGTTGTTGCTCTGTCAGCCGGGCGCGTTCTTCCGCCCGAATTTGTTGCAGGGGGGTTCTTTCGGCGTATTTGGCCGTCCAGCTTTGAACCTGTTGCGTTTGTTGCTGCAACTGGTTGCGCTGGGTGTGAATTTCTACCAGCATGGCCCGCCGGCGTTGAGCCAGCGCCGGGCGTTCTCCCACTCGCAGCCGGGTGCGCAAGCCCTTGTCCGTACCCACGGTTACGGCGCGAATTTCGTGTCCGGCGGCGGTTTCGCCCCCCACCAGCCGTCCCCGGTTTCCGGCCCGCTCGCTGCCGATGATAATCATCTCTTCGGCCTGCAAATTGCACAGCAGCGTTTCATCATCAATAAAAATATTGCCGTTGGAAACAATGTCGGCGTGGTCTGCAAATTTGGTTCTGACATCGGCGTCGGCTTTGATGACGGCCCGGCGCGTGCCGCCAATTACCCCGCCCCGAATCTCGATGCTGCCCCCCGCTTCCAGATAACACGCTTCTGCCGCGCCTAAAATGGTGATGTTGCCGGTGGCCTTTACGCGAAAACCTTCCAGCACGTTGCGATTAACTTTTACGGAGCCTTCAATATCCAGATTACCGGTTGAAAGATCTACATTGCCGTAAATATTGTAAATTTGCTCTATAATAATTTTATCGAATGTTTTTTTATCCAGGCGCACAAAGCCGTCGAGGGCGGCAATCAATTCCAGCGGATTTTTGTTGGAGGTGGTGGTGCCTTTGCCGGCGGGCAGACGGGGTTCCTTGACCTTGGGGGCGCGAACAGTTTTGCCGCGCACATCGGTGCCGTCTTCGCCCGGTTGGGCCGGCGTTTTGCGCGCCAGCACCTGCCCGGCGGTGACATTTTCCACCAAATTCAGGTCGTGGTGGTCTACCCGATAGCCCATATCTTTGGGGCGTTTGTTCGGATTGGTTTTTATCAGATAATCCAGATGCCCGTTCACCCCCGGCCGCATGGGGATGCCTTTGGCAATGATGGTTTGTTTGGGGTACATTCTGGCGGAAACAATTTGTTCAATTTTGTCTTGTTGAATACCAAAGGTGACTTTGGTTTTTTCAAGAGCGGCGTAAATGTCGTCGGTGGTGACGACGTAGGGGGCGGGCGGCTCCTGGCTGATGCTCAGAAAGGCTTTCATTTTATCGGGGCTGAGAGCCACGCTGATTTGGGGCTGGGGCGGCGTTTGGGCCAGGTCTTCCGGCGCAGAATCCGGCATGGCAGGCAGATTATTAAAAGCCGAATCGGGGATGCTATCGAGTTCATCGGAGGGATTGGGGGGGTGATTCATTCGCTTGCCTTTTAGTCCGGGCTAAATTTGATATAAAGTTGTCGGGTGCGCGGCCCGTCAAATTCGGCCAGATAAACGCCCTGCCAGCGGCCTAAAATCAGGTGGTTGTCTTTGATGAAGATGAAATGGTCACTGCCGACCAGACTGGTTTTGACATGGGCCGGGCTGTTGCCTTCGGCGTGTTTAAAATCTGCCCGTTGGGGCGATATATCATCAAGGGCCAGGCTCATATCGCGCTGAACATCCGGGTCCCAGTTTTCGTTTAAAGTGATGGCCGCCGTTGTGTGCGGGCAAAACAGATAGCAGATACCGGTTGTGATGTCCTCCTGGGCCAGCAAGCGTTCAACTTTGGCGGTGATGTCTACAAATTGCCGGCGGGCCGCCGTTTTTATCGGCAAGGTGTGCATACTGATACCTCAACTATTACATTTTTCGGCAGAGAGCCAAAAATCTTTATGTCCCTATCGTAAAAACTGCATAAAGAGATTGTAAAGATTTTGGGGAATGTTTCAAGTTGGGGGGACGGATTCAGACCTCACTCAACTATGGCCGGGAGTTTTTGCGCCTGCTCTATCCAGCTTTTAACCCGGTCTGCGGCGGGCAATCGATTGACCACGTTCAGGCGGCGATTGCTGTTTTCCAGAATTTTCAGCAGGCCGTCCGGGTTTTGCTGGGCCAGTTCCGGCGCAGATGTAACTCCGGCGCGCCACAGCAGGGCGCTGTAATCTTCACCCACCCCGTCAACCCGCATCAAATCAGACAGTTGCACCCAGCGCAGAATCAGGTATTTGGGCTTGCCGGTGGCGGCGGCCAAATCGGCCCGGCCTTTGGATGTTGCCCCCGCCCGCACCAGGGCTTCAATGGAATCGACCTCGGTGGTTTTTTGGAACAGGGCCGCAATTTTTCGGCCCACACCCTTGATGGTGGTTAAACTGGTGCCGGTGAGCCGTTGATTGCCGGCGTTTTCGGCGGAGATGATTTCTTCAGCCGGTTCCAGCACGATGTTAAACGGCCGGCCCTGGTCATCTTTGGCGTGGTAAACCCGCACCACCACATACGATTTGGACGTATCCACGTATTTGTCTCTGAATTTCATCAAAGGCATTTCGGTTGCCGCCTTAACATGAATTTCCGGCGGTTCCTTGATGTCCCTTTTCAGCCAAATGTAGAGCGTTCTTTCGTCGGTCATAGGTCGCATCCTGATTTAGTACTTTTAGGTTGTATTTTATGTAAAGTATAACACGGAATGAACCTTCAGACAAGGGGCAATTGTCGAATTACTCAAACAATTTGGTAATTTCGTCGCGGGGGAAGGTGGGCAGAGGCGTGGTTTGAGCCTGGCCGACCAGTTTCAGGCCGAAATCTGGGGGATGCACCCGCCCGATGCGGGTTACGGCGATGCCCAGGGCGGTGATGGCCTGTTCGATGCGGGGGGTGGCTTGCGGGGCGGTTGCCAGCAGCAGCGCACCGGAGGCGATGAGGCCCAGCGGGTCCAGGCCGAACCGGCGGCACAGGGCCAGACAATCGGGGTGCCGGGGCAGGGTATCGGCAAAAATTTCCAGGCCGACGCCGGCGGCAGCGGCCACTTCTTGCAGGCCGGTAGCCAGCCCCCCTTCGGTGGGGTCGTGCATGGCGTGGACGCCGCCCACGGCCACGGCGGCGGCGGCTTCCGGGACCACGCTGATGCCGGGGGTGTGCAGCAAGTTTGCCAGCCCGGCCAGCTTTTGCGGGGAATACTGACCGGCCAGTTCCGCCCGCTTTTCATAGGCGATGATGGCTGTCCCTTCAATGGCAATGGCTTTGGTCAACAGCAGGTCGTCGCCGGGCTGGGCGCCGCCGGTGAGTACCAGCTTGTCTTTGGCTACTTCGCCCAGCATTTGCCCGGCAATGATGGGCCGCTTCAGCCCGTGGGTGATTTCGGTGTGACCGCCGGCCAGGGTAATGTTCAGGGTTTCGCAGGCGGCAATAATTTGCCCGAAGATGGTATCAACCATGTGCGGCGTGGTTTTGGCTTCCGGCAACAAAATTGTCGCCAGAAACCATTTGGGCGTGGCCCCCGCGCAGGCAATATCATTGGCGTTGACGTTGACCGCGTACCAGCCGATTTCGGCGGCGGCAAAGGTGATGGGGTCGGTTTTGGCCACCAGATAACGGTCGCCCATATCGATGACGGCGGCGTCTTGCCCAACTTGGCCGCCCACCAGCAGCCGGGGGTCGGCGGGGGCGTAGCGGTTCAGCAAGCGGGCCAGATGGTCGGCGGGGAGTTTCCCCAAAGGGTAAGTTGGCATAAACTCCCTTTCTTCAAAAAATAAAGGGCCTTTCCGGTGAGGAAAGACCCCTTACGCACCGTAGCATCTATTTTAAAACTGAAGGCGATGCTACGGCGCTTTTACTGCTACTATGTAAATCCATTAGCATCACCTCCTGTTGTTAGGATAGCAAGTCGGGAGGTAAAATTATACCTTGTGAGAAGTATTATTACATAAACCGGGGGGGATGTCAAATGAATTTTGAGGCGGGATGCGGCGGACACGGGTGAAACAGCCGCGATTTCTGCCGGGCTGTCATTGCGATTGTCCGCCAGGCATGATAGAATTGGCGCAGAGAATCAACTTTGTACTCCCCGGAGAACATCGGATGCCAGACCGAAAAGGGATTTTTTCCTTCCTGATAATTACTTTCACCCTCACCTACGCCATTGAAGGGGCGCTCGTCGCCTCCGGTTTCCGATTTTCGGCGGTACCGGCGATGACCGCGCAATTCATCGTGGCCGGGGTCATGTGGGTGCCGGCTCTGGCCACGGTCATCACCGTCAAATTCGTCACCAGCGAGGGGTTCGGCATCACCAATTTTCGATTCGGCCCCTGGCGGCCCTATCTGGCGGCTGCCGTCCTGATGCCCCTTGTCTTTGCCGTCATCTACGGCTTAACGTGGCTGCTGGGCCTGGGCAGCCCGGATTGGCAACTGACCGCCTTTCGGCAGACGATGCTGGCCGCCGGCGCGCCGCCGGAGCAGTTGTCCTCGCTGGGGCAGATGATGCCGGTTTTGTTGTTGGCTTCTGTTTTTGCGGGGCCGACCATCAACGGCATTTCGGCTTTGGCGAAGAGTTCGGCTGGCGCGGCTATTTGCTGCCCCGTCTGCTGCCCCTCGGCAAAAACCGGGCTTACGCCATTCTGGGCGTGGTGTGGGGTTTGTGGCACGCGCCGCTCATCATCACCGGCTTCAACTATCCGGGCTACCCCGTTTTGGGCGTGTTATGGATGATGGCCCTGATGACCGTTTTCGGTATTTATTTGAACGAAATGACCCTTAAATATCGCAGCTCAATTCTGGCCGGTTCGATTCACGGCGCGTTCAACGGGCAGGCGTATGGCGTCTGGCGGCTCCTCTTCCCGACGGTCAATCCGCTGCTGGGTGGCATGACCGGCCTGGTGGGCATTGCCGTCTGGCTGGTCATCGGCTGGTGGTTGATGCGCCGTCACGGGCCGATTACCCTGCCGGCATAAGTGAACCGTTCACGCATCACGAGGTTATCTGATGAAGAAAATACTGTTTCTCATGTTGACACTTTTGCTCGCGCTGACCGCCTGCGGCGCGCCGACCCCCACTGTTGCCCCCACCGATACCCCGACGGCTGTCGCGGCGGCAACCGATACCCCCACTCCGGTTCCCGTCGCCGCACCCACGGCGACGCCCACTCCACAACCCGTCGCGGAACCGGAAATCGTGGGCAACACCTCCCCGGTCATCAGTCAGGTGATGGCGGGCGACCACGATTTTGTGGAACTTTACAATGCCCGGCCCGACCCCATCAATCTGAAGGGCTACCGGCTGGTATACCAGTTG
>JAJRUC010000096.1 GCA_024278015.1 Chloroflexota bacterium | reverse complement strand
GATTTGAAGGGTCCTTTTCCAGTTTGCGCCGCAGATAGCTGATATACAGGCGCAAATAATCAATTTCGCCCACGTATTCAGCGCCCCAAACCTCGGTCAGCAAAAATTCGTGGGGCAACACCCGCCCTTTGTAGCGGGCCAGCACAGACAGCAGCCGAAATTCGGTGGGGCTGAGGTCCACCCGTTTGCCGTCAACGGTGACTTCGTATTTATTAAAGTCAATCACCAGATTGTCGACGGACAGGATGGGTTTCCGGTTTGTTTCATGCACTTTTGAGCGGGCCGCGCGTCGCATAACGGCCTTGATGCGGGCCGCCAGTTCATCGGCGGTAACGGGCTTCACCACGTAATCATCGGCGCCCAGGTTAAGCCCCTTTACCACGTCCTTTTGAGAGCCGAGCGCGGTGAGCATAATCAGGGGCACGTCGGTCATCTCCCGAAAGCGGCGGCAGGCTTCCCAGCCATCCATGGTGGGCATCATAATGTCCAGCAGCACCGCATCGGGGCGCATAGCGTATGCTTTTTGCAGGCCGGCAATGGCATCGTTGGCTATTTCTATCTCAAAGCCCATACGCCCCAGCGATAATTGTAAAACCTGGCACAAGGAAACGTCATCATCAATAATCAGTACATTTGTTGTCATTTATAGCACCATTTCTTCTTTGGGAACCGAAAAAACGAATCTGGAACCAACGCCCTTTGCGCTTTCTACCCAAACCCGGCCATAGTGGGCGTCGATTATTTTTTTGACGATATACAGCCCCAGGCCCAGGCTGTGACGGGCGTGGCGGCGCTGCCGGCCCCGATAGAAGCGGTCAAAGAGCCGGTTTAAATCTTCGGGGGGAACGCCTTCGCCCTCATCGCACACGGCCACCTGCACCTTGTCAGCCGTCGCGCTCACTTCAACGCTGATGGTTGTCCCTTCCGGCGAATATTTGATGGCGTTTTCAATAAGATGGTCCAGCACTACGGCCAGTTGGGTTTCGTCGGCGTGGACGGGGGGGATGGAGCCGGCTATTTTTACGTCCAGTTCATGGTTGGGGGTGCGAAACCGGAAGGCGTTCACCACCTGTCGGACTAACGGCGTAACGGCCACCGGCGAAAGATGAACCCGCAAGCTGTCCAGTTCAATGCGCGACAGGTCCAAAATTGTGGCGGCAAATCTGGACAGGCTGAATGTTTGCAAACGAATTTCCTGCATGTGCATTTTGTCGTCTTCCGTTAGCTGGGCGCTTTCCAACAACCATTCTATTGAGGTTAAAATGCTCATCAACGGAGAGCGCAAACCGTGAGAAGCCACCGAATACAACTCTTCGGTTTCGTCGGCGCGTTTTTGCCGGCTAATGTGGCGGCGGATACTTTCGATAGAGGTGGCGGCGTTGGTTGCCAACAATTCTATCAGCCGCATATCAAATTCATCGAACCGGCCCCATTGCTTGTTGATAACTTCTACCACCCACCGGGGCCGGCCGTCTTCTTCCAGAGCAACTGCCGCCACCTGATGAGCCTCAATGCCCAGTGATTTGTAAATCAGGGGATTACAGCGCTCATCGGCAGAAGCATCCGGCACCAGGGTTGACCGGCCTGTTTGGGTTACCCAGGCGGCCAGGCTGTTACCCGTAGAGGAATCGGGGATGGTCAGGGTTATATCGGGGGGATAGACAAACTCCAGCGTCCTGGCCCGCCCTTCCCAAATGACGCAAAATTCAGCATTGGTCAAAAAACGGTAGGCTTCCTGAAGCTCGTCCAGAACCTGGCCGATGCTCATGTTGGCGCTCAACCGCTGGTCGATTTCGCCCACCGTTGTTAAAACCTGCAAAAATATTTCCCGGTCTACGCTCAGATGGTGGGCCTTGATGCTGTCTCGAATTGAAGCCAGGGTGATTGCCAACTGGTTGCAAATTAACCCCAGGGCCGACGTCCGGGCCTCTGATAAAACGTCTTCCCCTTTATCCAGGTATATCGCCCCCACCAGTTCGCCATACGCGCTTAAAGAAATGGCCGACCAGTCCGGCATTTCTATTTTTGACCAACTCAAGGCCCAATTATCGAACAGGGTATTGGGATTGATGGTTTTGAATTTACGCGCCAATTGACTGTGATAAGCTAAAATGGGGAACGATTCATCGTTTTCGCCGGGTTGCAGCAGCACAACCCCGCGCCGGGCCTGAAGCGCGTTCGCCAGCGCTTCCAGGCCAATCTGCAAGGCAGACATGTAGTCTGCGGCAGCTTGCATACGCGCCAGGGTATCGGCTACATCTGCCAGACTGATTGCAGCTATGCAGGGCATATTTAATTGAGGGGGCAATTTAACAGACATCCTGAAACGGCCTCAATTTGTTAAAAAACGATTGCTTGCCCTGATAGTATAGCAAATTTCAAAAACTTTGCACAAAAAGATTGCCAATCTCCCTTAGCCGCCCATCAAAACCAGCGGCGTCGGCACAAAGAGCAAAACAAAGACCGCAATCATGGCGTAGCCCAGCAGCTTGCGCCCCCGGCCGATGGGCGCCAGTTCGTTGAGTGGCGGGGGGTGGCCCACGCCGATGAAGAGCAAAATCATCAAGGCCCAAAAAATCCAGCCCTGCCAAAAAACAATGCCCACCACCACCATCAGCCCAACCACCACATAGCCGGCCGTTTTGGTGGCCCGGCCAAAAAGGACATAGGCCACGTGCCCGCCGTCAAGCTGGCCCACCGGAAACAGGTTGAAAGCCGTCACCAGCAAGCCGGACCAGCCCGCCCAGGCCAGCGGATGCAAAAACACGTCCAGACCGTTGCCGGGCAAAACCTGCCCAAAGATAATTCGTTTGAGCAGCCAGTAAAAAATGGAATTGCCTTCCAGCATGTAACTGCCGGCGGCGGGCAGCGGCTCAATGGTAGAATTGAGCAGGCCGATGACGAGAATTGGCACGGCCAGCGCCAGCCCGGCCAGCGGCCCGGCAATGCCCACATCAAAAAGCTGTTTGCGGGTGATGGTTGGAGAGCGAAGTTGGATAAACGCTCCAAACGTGCCCCAAATGGTGGGAAAAGGGATAAAATAAGGCAGGGTGACGGCCACCTTGTGATACCGGGCCAAAAAATAATGCCCAAATTCATGAGCGCCCAGAATTGCCAAAAACGCGACGGTGAACGGCAACCCGACCACAATGCCGCCGGGGTCTTCCAACAGATTGACACCCTCGTTGAGGGCGCTGATGACCAGCACCGAGATGACCGTAACCACAAACAAGGCCAAATTGACCATCGGCTTGCCGGCCTTCGGCCTGACGATGCCCGGTTGGGCCACCAGTTCTACCACGCCCTGACCGCGCCGGAGCATGGGGGTGTAATCGTGCGCCCGCCAGCGTTCGGCGATGAGGGCATACGCCGCCTCGGAATCGGCTACCAGCAAATGGCCTTTAAACACCACCGTGCCCTGGGGCGCTTTGGCGGGGACCTCCAAATCCTGCACGGCAAACACATCATCAACCAAAGCCCGCAGCTTGCCGATAAAGGTGCCGTCTAAAATAGTATTGCGTTGCTCTTCCATAGGCTATTCTTCAAATTCTCCTAACAAGGCTTCCAGCCCCAGCCGGTAACTTCGCCAGCCGAAGCCGCTGATTTGACCCGCGCACACCGGGGCCAGCAAACTTTTGGCCCGAAACGACTCGCGGGCGTGGACGTTGCTCAAATGAACCTCCACCACGCGCAGGCCGCTCCCGGCAATGGCGTCTCTTAAGGCCACCGAGGTGTGCGTGTACGCTCCCGGATTGAAGACCACGCCATCGGCCCAGACCATAGCCTGTTGCAGAGCGTCAATCAACGCTCCTTCGCTGTTCGATTGCGCCGTCCGCAGTTCCACGCCCCGCGCTTCGGCAAAGGCTGTCAGCCGCCGATTAATTTCATCCAGCGTGACCGCGCCGTAAATTTCCGGCTCGCGCGCGCCCAGCAAATTCAGATTGGGGCCGTGCAACAGTAAAATTTTTGTCATGGTTTCCTCAAATTTATCGATACGCTGCCATCCTCCCCCTACCCCATCCCCGGCAGGGAAGGGTGAGGCGGGGAGGGGGACAATTGTAGTAAAAAACTGCCATCATTTCGTCAACACTTCAATGACAGCCGCTTGCGGTACATCGGTAAAAATATCAACCTGACCGATGGCTGTGGGCAGGATAAAGCGCAACTGACCGGCCTCTTTCTTTTTGTCCGCGCCCATAGCCTGCCACACCGCAACCGGCTCGTGGTCGGGCAGGGCAGTGGGCAGGCCCAAAAAGTCGATGGCCGAAATGATTTGGTCGGCAACGGCGGGGGCGCAATGCCCCAAATTGGCCGCCAGCCGGGCCGCGCAAGCCATGCCGATGGCGACGCCCTCGCCGTGTCGCAATTGAAACCCGGAGAGCTTCTCAAAGGCGTGCCCGAAGGTGTGCCCCAAATTCAGCACCGCCCGTCGCCCGCGCTCAAAGGGGTCGGCCTGCACAATATCAACCTTCACCTGAATGGCGGCGGCAATCATTTTGGGCAAAGGGAGCGCGCCCTGCTGCATGGCCTCAAACAGGGCCGGGTCGGCAATGATACCGTGTTTCAGCGCTTCGGCCAGGCCGGAGCGAAACTCCGGGCCGGGCAGGGTGGCCAGGGTGGCGGCATCAACAATGACCATGCGCGGCTGTTTAAACGCGCCCACCAGATTTTTACCCTGCGGCAGGTCAACGCCGGTTTTGCCGCCCACGCCGGCATCAACCATCGCCAACAGCGAGGTGGGAATTTGCACAAAGGGCACGCCCCGCAAATAGGTGGCCGCCGCAAATCCGGCCTGGTCGCCCACCACGCCGCCGCCCAGGGATAACACCAGGCTCTTTCTGTCGAGGCCGGCGGCAAAGAACTGGTCGTACAACCCGGCGACGGTCTGAAGCGTTTTGTGGGCTTCGCCATCGGGAATTTCGCACAGGGCGGGTTGAAAGCCGTGGTCGGTCAGGCTTTTGAGGACGGGTTGGGCGTAATGCCCCCCCACCACGGGATTGGTGACCACGGCGCACGCGCCCCCAAAGCCGGCGGCGCGTAACAGGCGGCCCGCGTCCGGCAAAATGGTTTCGCCCCAACAGACGGGGTATTCTCCGCCGGGATATTTAACCGGGATAGTCTCCATAAATTTCTCCAAACAAGGTGACGATTTCAGCCGCAATGGCCTGCGCGGGCCGCTCGCTGACATCGATGTGCCGTTTGATGCGGGCGTAAGCGGGCGTGCGGGCGGCCAGCAGTGAAAGGAGACGCGCTTTCCTGTCTGCCGCATCAAGCATGGGCCGGGCGCTGTCGGCGGCCAGGCGCTGCCACAGCGCCTCCGGGCGACAGTCCAGGCAGATGACCAGATTATCCGCCGACATGACGCGCAGGTTGGCCGGGTCAATCAGCGCGCCGCCGCCGGTGGCGATGACGCGCCGGGTCAGGCCGGCCACTTCGCGGCACAAATCGCGCTCCAGCCGCCGAAAGTGCGCTTCGCCGCGCGTTTCAAATATCCGGCGAATGGGCATTTCCTGCCGCGCTTCTACGAGAGTATCCATATCTATAAAGGGCCAGTCAAGTCGGCGGGCCAGTTCTTGCCCCACGGTTGACTTGCCTGTGCCCATAAATCCGGTTAAAACAATATTTTGCATGGCGTCGTGTCGATAATAATTTTTTATTAGTAGGTAGGGGCGGCTCGCGAGCCGTCCCTACGAGATACGTTGTACGCAAAGGGCGCAGACAGCGCCGTTTCAAAAAAGGCGGTGGCTTTCGGGCCGAATTTGGCGGGTCTGGTGCATCAATACGGCGTTCAGCACCTCAATCGCCATGCGAGATTCCAGGGTGATGCCCGCCCGCACGCCCACGCAGGGGTCGTGCCGCCCTTTTTTTAGCTGAAAATCAATCTCTTCCAGATTTTTTCTGACGGATTGCTGGAGCTTGTTAATGGTGGAAGTCGGTTTAAAACCCACCCGAAAGACCAGCGGCGAGCCGGTGGTGATGCCCCCAATCAGGCCGCCGTGGTGGTTGGTTTGATAGCCGTCGCGGCGGATGGGGTCGTTATTTTCAGAGCCGGTGCGGCCCACCACGGCCAGACCGTCGCCCACTTCGCACGATTGGGCGGCGTGCAGGCCGCCCAACACGCCCATCAACCGCAGTTTCAGGCTATTGTAAAGGGGGTCGCCCGCCAGCGCGGGGATATTGACGGCCACAACCTCCACCATCGCCCCCAGCGAATTACCCTGCAAGCGGGTTTCCTTGATGAGCGCGGCGGCCCGGCGGGCAAAATCGGGGTCAAGGGCCGGAATTTCGGCGGCGGCCAGTTGGCCTTCTATGGCGGCGATGGCCTCGGTAGAAATCTGTTGATTACGCGAATGGGCGGCCAGCGTTGCGGCCAGGGTGCAGTCTGTTTTCAACGGCCCCACCTGCACTATCGCCGAAAGGAACGCCGCGCCGAAAGTTTGGGCCAGAAACAGGCGGGCAATGGAGCCGCCAATCACATCGGAAATGGTGGCCCGATAGCTGGAACGCCCCCCGCCGCGCACATCCGCAAAGCCCTTCGATTGGTGGAATTTGACCAAATCGGTGTGGCCGGGCCGCACTGCGCCTTGCAAGCCGGCAAACTGGTTGTAGTGCCCCGGTTTTTTGGCGGCAGACAGGACGAGGGCGGCAATCGGCTCGCCGGTGGTCAGCCCTTCGGCGCAGGTTTGGGTGCGGATTGCGCCCGTTTCGGCGCTGATTTCAATTTCCGGCCCGGCCAACAGCCGGCCGGCGTCTTCGCTGTACAAGCCGGATAGAAAGACAACCTGGTCGGCCTCGCGGCGGGGGGTGCCATGTTTGTTGCCCCCCGGACGACGACGGTTCAGGCAAGTTTGCACGGCCTCACGAGAAAGGCGGAACCCCGGCGGGCAGCCGAACACAATGGTGGTCACGCCCGGCCCGTGCGATTCGCCGGCCCCGGCCACGCCGAAAATCGGGCCGCCCAGTATTTCCATAGGGTTAAACTCCTCTGAAGATAGCGGTCAATGGTAGTAGGGGCACGATACATCGTGCCCCTACTGACGGCATTTACATTTCGTGCATAATCATCATTTTCTGGCGAGTAGCCAGTTCGGCCAAAACAGCCTGGCGCATCAAGGCGGCGGGCGCTTCGTGCCCGGTCCAAATTCTGAAAGCCTCCGCGCCCTGGTAGATGAGCATACCCACACCGTCCACGCCGCGCAAACCGGCAGTTTCGGCTTGCTGCAAGAATTTTGTTTTGAGCGGATTATAGACCAGGTCGCAAATGACGGCGTTTTCCGGCAGGGGAACGTCTTCGGGCCAGGGGGTAGTTTCTTCGTGGGGGAACATGCCCAGCGAAGTGGTATTGACCACCAGGTCGCAGTGATGGTTGACCGCCGTCAACGTTTCGGGCGTCAGGGCCTCGAAAGAGAAGGTAATGTGCGGAAAGGCCAGACGCAGGTCGTCTACCAGAAAGGCGGCCCGTTCCACGGTTCTGTTATAAACGGCGATGGTACTGGCCCCGGCGGCGGCCAGGCTGTACACCGCCGCCCGTGAAGCTCCGCCCGCGCCCAGCATCAAACAGCGAGCGCCCTGCGGCTCAAAGCCCACTTCCAGCAGCGCGCGCAAAATGCCGTAGCCATCGGTGTTGTAGCCGTAACTTTTGCCGCCCTTCAGCAAAATGGTGTTGACCGCGCCGATATTTTGGGCCGTGGGGTCAATTTCATCCAGATAACGCATAATGGCCTGTTTGTGGGGCACAGTAACATTGGCCCCCACAAAATTGAGGGTGTGCAAACTTCTGACGGCATCTTTTACGCGCTCCGGGGGCAGGGGCAGGGGTATATACGTCCAGTTCAAATTCAGGTTGGAAAAGGCTATGCCGTGCATAACAGGGCTGAGGGTGTGTTCGACGGGCCAGCCCAGAATACCCACCACTTTGGTGAAGCCGTTCAGTTGAATCATGAAAGAACCACCTCGGCCCCAAGCCGGCTGAGCATGGTGACAAAGCCGGGGTAGCTGTCGGCAATAACATCGGCGTCTTCCACAATGGTCAGGCCGTCGGCCAGCAGGCCGGCCACAGCCAGGGCCATCGCCAGCCGATGGTCGCCGTGGCTCTGCACCACGCCCCCTTTCAGGCGGGTGGGGCCGTGGACTTCAAAGCCGTCGGGATGGGGGATGAGATGCGCCCCCATCTTTCGCAGTTCCTCGACGGTGGCTTTAATGCGGTCCGTCTCTTTCAGCCGCAATTCCGCCGCGTCCCGAACAGTGGTGGTACCGGCGGCCTGGGTGGCGGCCACGGCCAAAATCGGGAACTCGTCTATCATACGCACCACCAGGTTGCCCTTCACCATCGCCGACCGGAGTGGGCCGGTTTGCGCAACCATATCGGCCAGGGGTTCGCCCATCTCTTCCGTTTCGTTCAAAATTTGCACATCAGCCTGCATTGCCTGCAAAACTTCCAGCAAGCCGGTGCGGGTGGGGTTCATGTTCACGCCTTGAATGGTCACCCGGCTGCCCGGCACCAGCAGGGCGGCCACCAGCGGAAAGGCCGCCGACGAGAAATCGCCGGGAATGGCGGCATCCAGCGGCGCAAGGGCCTGGGTGGGCGGGGTCAGGCGGATGGTGTTGCCTGTAGACACAATCGGCGCGCCCTGGGCGCGAAGCATGTTTTCGGTGTGGTCGCGGGCCGGGCCGGGCTGCCGGACGACGGTTTCGCCGGCGGCAAACAACCCGGCCAGCAGAATGGCGCTTTTTACCTGCCCGCTGGCAATGGGCATAGTGTAGTCGATGCCGGTCAGGTTTCCCCCCTTGATGGTCAGGGGCGGGCGGCCTTCGGTGGTTTTAACGGTGGCTCCCATTTTTTGGAGGGGGGTGGCTACGCGCAGCATGGGGCGGCGGCGCAAGCCTTCGTGGCCGTCCAGCGTGGATTCAAAGGGTTGGCCGGCCAAAATACCGGCCAGCAAGCGCATCGTTGTGCCGGAACCCCAGCAGCCCAGCGGATGCATGGGCGCTTTCAAGCCATGCAAGCCCACGCCACGAACCACCAAATCGGCTTGCGTTTCATTTTTGGCGGTAAAGTCGATATGAACGCCCAGGGTGCGCATGGCATTGAGGGTGGCGTGACAATCGCCGGCGGGCAGCCAGTTTTGCAATCTGGACACGCCGTCTGCCAGGGCGCTCATCATCACCACCCGATGCGAGATTGATTTATCGCCGGGGACGATGATTGAGCCGCTTAAACCACTTGAAGGGGAAATGGAAATACGCATAGAAACTCCCTCAAAAATAACCCCCGACCCTCCCCCTGACAGAGGGACGCGAAGCGGTCGCCGCAGGCAACGGGTGGGGGTCTGTTAATTTTCATGCTCAGTGTCGTCGCGTACAACATTATCCGTTTTTCAGCAAGGCCACCGCTTCGATTTCTACCCGCGCCCCCAGGGGCAGGGCGGCCACCTGCACCGCGCTGCGGGCGGGCGGGTTTTCGGAAAAACAATGAGCGCACACAACGTTCATGGCGGCAAACTCGCCGATGTTCTGCAAAAAGACGGTGGTTTTCAGCACCGAATCAAGCCCGGCGCCGGCGGCTTCCAGCACGGCTTGCAGGTTTTGCAGGGCGCGGCGGGTT
>JAJRUC010000095.1 GCA_024278015.1 Chloroflexota bacterium | reverse complement strand
AGCCCGTCCCCGCCATAGCGCCGCGTCAGTACACTGCCCAGCATCGTGCCTACCGTCCGGTCTGTGTTGCGGATGGGGAAGCTGCCGCGTACCGGTTCACCTCGTTCCAGCGCGGGTTGGCAGAAGCCGAGGAGGAGGCGGCTATCCAACGTTTCTTCCAGGCCGTGTTGTTGGGGGTGTTTACGGCCGTCTGCTCCCAAATGCGGGAATGGCCCGGCGATTGAAATCGCGGCCACATCTGCGAAGTCGGCCTGCGCCGACTGGTCCGAACCGGCGCAGGCCGGTTTTGCAATTGTTGCCGCGAATTCATTCGCCAAAACCGCCGACAAATCAATCCGCCCCAGCTTCCAATGGTCAATGTCTGCCCGCGGTTCCAGCAAATCTGTGCGCCCTACCAATTCATCCACCGTGCGCACGCCCAACTCCGCCATAATCTCCCGCATATCCTGGGCGATAAACTGCATGAAGGCGATGACATGCTCCGGTTTGCCGCCGAATTTGGTCCGCAGCGCCGGGTCCTGCGTCGCCACACCCACCGGGCAGGTATTCTTGTGGCAGACGCGCATCATCACGCAGCCCAGCGCCACCAGCGGCGCCGTGGCAAAGCCAAACTCCTCCGCCCCCAGCAGTGCGGCAATGACCACGTCCCGCCCCGTCTTCAACTGGCCGTCCGTCTCCACCACCACCCGATCCCGCAGCCCGTTGAGCAAAAGTGTCTGGTGCGTTTCGGCCAGACCCAATTCCCAGGGCAGCCCGGCGTGCTTGATGCTCGTTTGTGGCGACGCCCCCGTACCCCCGTCATGCCCGCTGATGAGGATGACGTCGGCGTGCCCTTTGGCTACCCCGGCGGCAATCGTGCCCACGCCCACTTCTGACACCAGTTTTACATTGATCCGCGCCTGGGGATTGGCATTCTTCAGGTCAAAAATCAACTGGGCCAAATCTTCAATCGAGTAAATATCGTGGTGCGGCGGCGGGGAGATGAGGCCGACTCCCGGCGTGGAATAACGCACTTTGGCAATCCAGGGATATACTTTTGATCCTGGCAGGTGTCCGCCTTCGCCCGGTTTGGCTCCCTGGGCCATCTTAATCTGAATTTCCTCGGCATTGACCAGATATTCGCTGGTGACGCCAAAACGGCCGCTGGCCACCTGTTTGATTTTGCTGTTGCGGATTGTGTTGTAGCGGGCCGGGTCTTCGCCCCCTTCGCCGCTATTGCTGCGGCCGCCCAGCCGGTTCATGGCCAGCGCCAGCGCTTCATGCGCTTCCTGGCTGATGGAGCCGTAGGACATGGCCCCGGTCTTGAAGCGGCGGCAGATCGATTCCACCGGTTCTACTTCGTCCAGAGGGATGGGTTGGCCGCACTTCAACCGGAGCAGACCGCGCAAGGTGGCGGCTTGCCGGGCGTCATCGTTGACGGCCGCAGCGTATTCCTGGTACACGTCATAATCGTTTTGCCGCACCGCTTGTTGCAGTTTGTGGATGGTGACGGGATTGAATTGGTGGTGTTCGCCATGCGCCCGCCATTGGTAACGGCCGCCGGGGGGCAGCGCATGTCCGTTGGACGGCCGTTGCGGGAAAGCCGCTTCGTGTCGCATAGTAATCTCGCGGGCAATGGTCTCTATATCCGCGCCGCCAATGCGCGTCGGCGTCCCCGTGAAATATTTGTCCACAACCGATTTATGCAGCCCCAACGCCTCAAAAATTTGTGCCCCCCGGTAGCTTTGCACGGTGGAGATGCCCATTTTAGACATAATTTTGATGATACCTTTAACAATTGCCTTGACATAACGCCTGGCTCCTTCTGTGCCGTCAATCTCTGTGACCAATCCCCGCGCGGCTACGTCGTGGATGGCAGCGTAGGCCAGGTACGGATTGATGGCGTCCGCGCCGTAGCCCAGCAGGACAGCAAAATGATGCACTTCACGCGGTTCGCCCGATTCCACAATCAGGCTAACCTGGGTGCGCGTCCCCTGCCGTACCAGATGATGGTGCAGTCCGGCCGCAGCTAACAGCGCCGGGATGGCGGCTTGCTCCCGGCATACGCCCCGGTCGGAGAGGATGAGCAGATTGGCCCCATCCCGCATGGCTTCTTCGGCGCGGACAAACAGATCGTCTAATGCCCACGTCAGTCCAGCCCCTCCGCTTGACGGATCAAAGAGGAGGGGCAGCGTGGCGGATTGGAAGCCAGCCTGCCGGATGTGGCGCAGGCGAGTTAGGTCAGTGTTGATCAGGATGGGGTGGGGCAGGCGCAGGCGGCGGCAATCCTGTGCCTGCACGTCCAGCAAGTTGCCCTCAGCCCCCAGCCAGGTGAGGCTGCTAGTAATCATCTCTTCGCGGATGGCGTCAATGGGCGGGTTGGTCACCTGGGCAAATAGCTGCTTGAAATAGTTGTAGAGCGGTTGCGGTTTGTCGGAAAGGATGGCCAGGGGGGTGTCGTCGCCCATAGAGCCAATCGGTTCCTTGCCGTCGCGGGCCATCGGGGCCAGGATGAGGCGCAAATCTTCAAAGGTGTAACCGAAGGCTTGCTGCAATTGGGTCAGAGCGTGATGATCCTCGGCCGCTTCCGGCTCCGACGGCGCGGGCAGGTCGGCCAGGTTGACGGTGTACCGCTCGATCCATTGGCGATACGGCCGTTCTCCCGCAATACGTTGTTTGATTTCCTCGTCGCTGACGATGCGCCCTTGGGCGGTATCTACCAGCAGCATTCGGCCCGGTTCCAGCCGCCCTTTGTACTGCACGTTTTCCGGGGCAATGTCCAGAACGCCCGTTTCGGAGGCCATGATGAGACGGCCGTCTTTAGTAACAGTGTAGCGGGACGGCCGTAAGCCGTTCCGGTCCAATACTGCCCCCACTACCACGCCGTCGGTAAAACCAATCGCCGCCGGGCCGTCCCATGGCTCCATCAGATGGCTGTGAAATTCGTAAAACGCCTTTTTATCGTCGGACATGGACTCGTGTTTGTCCCACGGTTCGGGGATCATCATCATTATGGCGTGGGGCAGGGAACGGCCGTTCAGTACCAGAAACTCCAGGGCATTGTCAAAATTGGCCGTGTCGCTGCCGTCCGGTTCGATGATGGGCAGCATTTTGGACAGGTCGTCGCCGAAAGCGGCGCTGGACAGGCGGGCTTCCCGCGCCCGCAGCCAGTTGGCGTTGCCGCGCACGGTATTGATTTCGCCGTTGTGGATGACGTATCGGTACGGGTGCGCCCGCTCCCAACTGGGGAAGGTGTTGGTGCTGAAGCGGGAATGGATCAGGGCGATGGCGCTGCGCAGGGCGGGGTGGCGCAAATCGGGGAAGTACCCGGCCAACTGTTCGCCCAGCAGCATCCCTTTGTAAACAATGGTGCGGCCGGAGAGGCTGGCAATGTAAAACGGCCCGCTCCCCTTAATCTCTCTGGCGGCCCGCTTGCGGATGAGGGCCAGTTTGCGCTCAAAAGGAAGACGCGAATCAAAATCTGCGAAATCTGCGAAATCTGTGGTTAAATTTTTGATAAATATCTGGCTGATGTGCGGCTCTGCGGCTACGGCCGTTTCCCCCAACCCCGCATTCTCAGTCGGTACGTCACGCCAACCCAAAACCTGCTGCCCTTCTTCCTGCACAATATCGGCTAATAGCTGTTGGCAACGCTGTCGTGCCTTCTCCTGCTTAGGCAGGAAGACCATGCCTACACCGTACTTGCCGGGCTGGGGCAGGGCAAACCCTTCGACAGCACACATTTCCTGGAGGAAGTCGTGCGGCAGTTGCAGCATGATGCCCGCGCCGTCACCGGTCAGAGCATCCGCCCCTTTGGCCCCGCGGTGGGTCATGTTTTCCAGAATGGTGAGGGCTTGCTGGACGATCTCGTGGGAGGCGCGGCCGTCAATGTTCACTACAAAGCCCATGCCGCAGGCGTCGTGTTCAAATTGCGGATTGTACAATCCGTAAGGATTGTATAGCCCCTGGGCCGGTGGGGGTGTTTTGTTAACGATTGGCATTCCTTCGTCTCCGTTGGTTGGTGGTTAGTAGCTGATGGTTGGTAGTTTGTACCAACCATCAATTGCCAGCAATAAAACAACCTTCATCGTGGGAAAATGAGGGGGAGAATAGGATAAGCATAGTATAAGAAAAGCAGCGAATTTTCGCTATTAGCAATTTTGCACGAAATACGGCCGTGTATTTCCGTAAAAATAGGGGTTGACCCATTGTTTCAATCTGTGTAAACTGGTAAACTGTATTCAATACAGCAACAAAATAGCTTTTTGAGACCAGGACGTCTCTTTCGCGGCAAGTTTGGCCTGTCGGGAAGGGGCGTTTTTTATTTGGCAATTATCAAATGATCTAATTCTTTGGTTTTCCCTAATTTAAATGAACAAAAAAAGGACAAAACAGATGTTTTTTGAGAAAATACAGTTATGAAAAAAAAGACTTAAAAACACCTGTTCAGGCAAATTATCGCATTTTAGACTT
>JAJRUC010000094.1 GCA_024278015.1 Chloroflexota bacterium | reverse complement strand
TATTAACCAAAACAACTTCCTGCCGGCGCTTGCCCAACCCCATAAATAAAGCCAGCAAGGTAGTGCAAACATACAGCCAGGGAGAAAATCGCGCCACCTCAATCAGCGACACACCGGCGCCCACCCGAATTACGAATCCGGCGGCAATGGTCATCACATCGATGATGACCAGATGTTTGAGTCTGAACGAATACAATAGCTGTATAACCAGATAAAACGTCATTAAAAACCCGAATACGACATTGAGCATATAGCTGAGCGGCAGCGCAATGAACGGCAAAATAATGGCGGCCGACAAAGCTGTTTTTTGGTTGAGCGCACCGGATGCAAGGGGGCGATGTCGTTTTTCCGGGTGGACGCGGTCTTTTTCAACATCAACCAGGTCGTTAATAATGTAAACCGTGCCGGAAACCAGACATAACAGGAAAAAACCGGCGATGGTCTTTTGAAGCGCATGGGCGTTAAACAGTTTTTCATCAAAAATCAGGGCGGCAAAAATGGCTGCGTTCTTCGTCCATTGTTTGGGCCGCATTGTCTTTAGTAAAGCCATTGTCTTTGGTAACACTCCTGAACGTACCCCTGTGCGGATAAGGGGCAATTTTATCTCGATAGATAGTTGTTTGGGGCCACAAGCAAATGGCACTATACCCCATTCTTAACTGATTAGCAACTCTTTATGGCAAAAAAACGGGTTGATGAACTTATAGTGACGCGCAATTTGGCGGCATCGCTTGACCGGGCCAGAGCCTTGATAATGGCCGGCAAGGTGACGGCCAACGGCGCGCGCGTTTTTACCGCCGGCAGCGTGGTTGATGAGACGGCCGCCATTAAAGTGCAACCGCCGGCGCCGTATGTTAGCCGGGGGGGGTACAAACTGGCCGCGGCCGTCGAAGCCTTTAACATTGCCCCCCAGGGCCGCATTTGCGCCGATGTCGGGGCTTCAACCGGCGGCTTTACCGATGTGCTGTTGCAGCGCCATGCCCAAAAAGTCTACGCCATCGACGTGGGCTATGGCGACCTGGCCTGGAAGCTGCGGCAAGACCCTCGCGTGGTGGTGATGGAGCGCACCAATGCCAGAAAACTCCGGCGCTTGCCGGAGCCGGTCTCTTTGATAGTGGTTGATGCCTCGTTCATCTCCTTGAAATTAATCATTCCCGTCATTGTCAATTGGCTGACCCCCCCCGCTGAATTAGTCACATTAATCAAACCTCAATTTGAAGCCCCCAAATCGCTGGTGGAAAAGGGGGGAGTGATAAGAAATTTCGATACCCATAAACTGGTTCTGGAAGATATTTTAAGCTGGATTCAGGCGCAAGGTTTGGAAATTAATGGCCTCATAACATCGCCTGTTACCGGCCCGGCGGGCAACAAAGAGTTTTTGGCGCACCTCTCTGCCCCCCGCTCTGCCCGGCCGGCCGAGATTTTTCGCTTGATAACAAACTGCCTGACCGCGCCATAATGCCTCCGGCGCAAACTTCGGCCTTTTGCATGGCTGCCAAATCTTTACGTTTTCTTTATGTAGAAATAAATTTTATGACCGATAATCCTTTATAGTAGCTTTATGGGTGGTGGTAATTTTTGACTGATGGGACAAATTGTCTTTCCCCCTCTCCCTAACCCTCTCCCCCACGGGGAGAGGGAATTTTGCTCCCTCCCCTTTTTAGGGGGAGGGTTGGGGAGGGGGTTTTCGTCCATCAGTCAATTCTGGCCACTACCGCTTTATGAACCAGGATATTTTGCAGATTAATGGCGCAAGCGCTCTTGCCGTCCGGTTCGCTTCCGTTTTTTGACAAAATATTCCGGTATCAAGTACCATCTCTACAAGGATTGTTTTGGCATGATATATTTAAATAATTCGGCCACCAGTTACCCCAAACCTCAAAATGTTGTTGAGGCGGTGAGTAACTATTTGACAACTGTTCCGGTAAACCCCTCCCGGTCCGGGTTTGAGGTGCAAGGTGAGGACGCGCCCACAGCGTGCCGTCAAAAACTGGCCGCCTTTTTTAAGGCCGATGACCCCAATCGCCTTATTTTCACGTCCGGGGCTACAGAATCGTTGAATATGGCAATTTTTGGGCTGACTCCGGCAGAAGGCCATATCATCACCACCGCCATCGAACACACGTCGGTTTTGCGTCCCCTGAAAGCGCTGGAAAAAGAGGCGGGCCTGGAACTGACAATTGTGGAAAGCGATGCTGACGGCTGCGTCAACCCCATCGATATAGCGGCCCACATTCAAACCAGTACCAAAGCAATTGTGGTGAACCACTGCTCTAATGTTACCGGCCAGGTGCTTGATATAAAGAGTATAGCCGGTATTGCCCACGAACATGGGCTGGTGCTTATTGTGGACGGGTCTCAATCTGCCGGGAATATCCCCATCGATATTACGGGCGCGGGCATTGATATTTTTGCTTTTACCGGACACAAATCTCTGTACGGCATGCCCGGCGTGGGCGGCGTGTATATTCGCGAAGGTCTGGCCTTGAAGCCGCTGAAGGTGGGGGGGACCGGCGTAAAAAGCGAATTATTGTCTCAGCCCACAGAGCTTCCTTTATATTACGAATCCGGCACGCACAATTTGCCCGGTATCGTCTCGCTGGCTGCGGGCATCGATTTTATTCAGGATACGGGCCTTGAGCAGATTAATCGCACTAAACATAATCATTTAAAACGGCTCACAGAAGGGTTGCATGACATTCCGGAAGTAACCATTTACGGCAGCGACGATTTCGATAATCGGTGCGCGGTTTTCTGCTTTAATATGGAGGGTATATCGCCGCCGGATTTAGGCTACATTCTTGAAGGCTCCTTCGGCATTATTGCCAGAGCAGGCTTGCATTGCGCGCCCCTCATCCACAAGGCAATGGGCGCGTATCCGCAAGGGTCTGTGCGCGTCAGCCCTTCGTACTTTACCACCACCGCAGAAATCGACTTTTTTATTAAGGCCATTCAGGAAATAAGCGCAAATATACAACACTATGAAAATTATTAAAATCAGGGATTTGGACAATTGTTCAGATGGCGCTTACATTAAAAGCCTGCTCTTTGACAAGGTCATCACCAAAGAATTTATCGATTATTTGGGCCGGGCCGGAGAATTACAATACTTTTCATCGTTTGCCAGGCCGTTTTATCAGGTCAATTTTAAAAACAAGTGCGTTGTTAAAGGGGTGGAGGGGCTTAAGGCTGCTCGCCTGAAGTTGTATCAAAACGGCGCCGAAGATGTCTTGTCTTATTTCAGGGGCGTAGTGGGCGCATACAACAACACACCCGGTAACGTTGTTGATATTGATATGTTTAATAATAACAAATAACAAGAATAGAGAGGTAATATGACGAAGCGGAAAATATTGTTTTCCCCCCAGGAAGTACACCAACTGATTGAGCAGGAAGCGGTTGTGGTTATTGACGTGCGAGACACGGAATTTTTTGAAGAAGAGCATATTCCCGGGGCGGTGAACGCGCCGGACATCTTCTATTACCTGAGCGACACCACCCCGGAAGCATTGCTGGCGCTACAGCAAAAATTCAAAGCCCTGTTATCCGAAATTGGCGTTTCGGGCAGCGAAAAAGTTATCCTTTACGAAGAAAGTATGGATAGTCGATACGGTAGTTCGTGTAGAGGGTACTGGCTGCTGAGTTATTTGGGGCATCCCGCTGCCGGTGTTTTGAACGGCGGGTTTGTGGCCTGGGCGGCGGCCGGCTTGCCCGTAGCAGGCGGCCGCGCCGAGGTTGCCGCTGCCGAATTTAACCTTAACCCCCGGTTAACCTTGCTGGCTACCAAAGATGAGGTCTTGCAGGCTATCAATGACCAAACCACTATTTTGCTTGATGACCGGGACAGCGAAGAATGGGTGGGCGACAGCTCGTCTCCGTATGGCATTGATTATGCCCCCAGAAAAGGACGACTACCGGGCGCAAAGTGGATTGAATGGTACGAATTTATGGACCAATCAACGCCTATCCCCGTGTTTAAACCCGCACAGGAAATCCGTTCTCTGTGCCAAACGCAACATAACCTTAATCCCGATGACGATATTATCATTTACTGTTTCAAAGGGGCGCGGGCTTCCAACACCTATGTTGCGCTTAAAGAAGCCGGTTACGAAAATGTTAAAGTCTATTTCGGCTCATGGAACGAATGGTCCCGGGATGCTGCATTGCCGATTGACGCAGAAAAATATGCCGGCTGACCGGAAATTTGCCGGGGGAAATCCGAACGGTTAAACCCGGCCGGTTGCGCTATCGACGTGACAGTTTGACGGGTGTCGCGCCGGAGACACGGCCTGCCGGCCAAAATTGATTGACACGTCCTGAACTCGGTGTTACAATTTGTATAGCACCGCTGAAAATATCATCAATCATATTAATATAGCGCCACAGGCCATTGGCTGGTTATAAGTACCAAAGGAGTTGCCGGCTCCCATCGGGCCGGCAACAGGGATGCCTGTGTCCGGTGCGGCTAAAATCCAACCGTCCCCGTCGCCTGTACTCCGAACAGGATAGCAATGAGATAACTACTCAGGTATAAGCAGTTGTAACTGAAAACAGTACGCTTTTGCCGTTTGTGCCCCCTCCCTGTCCACCTGCGCCCTTTGGGTATCCCCCGCAAGCAGAGGAGGGAATGTCTCTCCCTCTTGAGGGAGATTAAGGGGGGCTGAACAGTTACATTTTCCGTCTGCCGAGTAGATACGGAACGAGATTATTTTCAAGGGAGAACTGTGTCTATGAGTATTCCACCCGTTGACCAATTTGCCTCAATGGATGATGCGCAAAAATTTTTCAATACGATATCCGACATTATGTTGTTGCTGGACAGGCGAGGCCGGGTGCATTTAACCAACCAGGCGCTGGCAGATATGATGCAGCGTCCCGATAACAGTAAAATTATGCAAAAGACATTTGGAGAAGCCCTGGGCTGTATCCACATTGGAGACCATCCCAACGGCTGCATGTACGGCTCCATTTGCAATGATTGCGTCTTGCACCTTGCCCTGAAGCACGCCTTAAAAACCCGCGCCCCCATTGAAAACCAGGAAGGCATAGTTGCCATTGGCCTTCCCTCGCAGGGCGTGCGCCGTCCTGTGTTAAAAACAACCATTACCCCCTGGCGGCAGGGACGAAAAATATTTCTGATAATGCAGGTTAACGATACCGGACAAGACCATACCAATGAGACCGGCAATTAAAAATCCGGCCCAGTGAACGGATAGTGTTTCTTGCCGCCTGTACGTCAGCTGCCCCGTGAAAATCTCTGTTCGTATGCATAACAATCGACGCGAAAAAGAAGGAGCAAGCAATTTATGACAGACCCAATAAAAACTTTGGTTCAGTTTGCGCAAGCCTTGGCGGCAGGGAATGTGGATATTGATACAGCGTTGCCCATTAAACTTTCCGGCTGGCCTGATGACGATGTTCAGGCTTTGAACCGGGCGCTTGGAGACCTGCGCGTGCGGTTGCAAAAACTGGCTGCTACGGTAGATAAAATTGCCACCGGCGACCTGAGCGTAAAAATATCGACAGACGTGGCGCAAGACGACATAAGCCGCTCGCTGTCAACGGCCCTGGGGAATTTGCGGCGCACCTTTGCGCAAGTTATTGCCGGGGCAGAGGCGTTGGGCGCAGCAGAAAACGCTTTGTCTGATACGGCCAACCAAACCAGCGATGCCGTAGACGGAACCGTAACCGCTTTTGGGAAGATAACCTCCAACACGTTTGACCAGTTTCGCGGCAAGACCCAGGTAACTGACAGCCTGAAAAAGCTGGAGAGCTTTTTGCCGGATTCTGATGAAGCCCGGCAGGCGCTGGAAAGCGCCCGGCAAGGCATAGCCGTTATCGCCAAAGCCAGCGAAGAAAATGCCAAAGTAACCGTCGGTATCCGGCTGACCACCAACAAAATGCTGGACCAGGTAGACAAGATTGTGGTCACTTCCCGCAGCTTGCACGGCATGACCATTGGCCTGCAAAATACAATGTCGCCTTATATTTTGGCAACCACACGGGAACGGGACGAGGCGCTGAAAATTGCCTATTTACCCATCACCGACCACCTTGTTTTGCCGCTTACGTATTTGCAGCAAGTGCAAATGTCCGGCGGGCTGCCTCTGAAAATTCAGCGCTGCGGCTCCTGGCCGGCCGTCATCGATGCCCTGGAAGAGGAAGCCGACGGCGCCCTGATTTTGGCTCCTTTAGCCATCAAGCTCATCAATGAAGGCGTGCCGCTGAAAATTATTATGGCTACGCACCGAAACGGCAGCGGCCTGGTCTTGAAGAAAGACCTGGAAAATATGGATGAGTTGGCCGGTAGAACAGTGGCCGTGCCGCACTTGCACTCTATTCACAACGTGCTGATATACAAAGCGCTGGAAAAGGGCGTTGGTTACAATTCAGTAGAAATCAAACAGGCCCCACCCCCCTTGATGCCCTATTTTTTGCAGCGCGGTTCGCTGGATGGCTTTGTCAGCGCCGAACCTTTCCCGGAAGTGGCCCTGAATATCGGGGCCGGGCGGATGGAGTTTCTCTCCAAAGATTTAATGCCGGACCATATGTGTTGCGTGCTGGTTATGAGAGAAGAAACGCTGGAAGAAAAACCGGAACAAGTAGTGGAACTGGTCAGGAATTTTATCGAAACCGGGGCGGCCATTGAACAAAACCCGGCCGCTGCCGCCCGCGATGTTTCCCCCTTTTACGGCGTGGTGCCGGCAGTGATGGAACGGGTATTAACCACGCCGGTTGACAGAATCCACTATCGGGATTTGGAACTGCACGAAGAGGAGTTTGAGAGCCTGGGGCAAACCATGATGGAAATGGGCTTGCTCACCGAACCGCTGGATATTGATGAATTGGTTGATGATACGTTTTTTAAGCAAGCAATAAGCCGGCATGATTGATGGTTTGGCCGACAACCGGTCTTGGTAAAACAGACCGGTCAGGTTGCGCCGTTCAAAAAATGTGCCCTGCCCGCCCACCGGAGCTTACTGAATATTTAAATTTATGGTATAATCTTGAGACTATATGCCTGTTGTATACGGCAAAATTAAACGCAACAAGTCAGGGCCGGAGAGCGGATGTTGCAATATCTGGATAAGCCGGAACCGGAAAAAGAAGATAATTCGGATGTGTTGGCAGCCTGCCGGCAAAAAATTGCCGACCAGGAGCAGCGCATTGCTTATCTGGAGCGTATTGCGGAGGTAAGTCGTTTTTTGAGTTCCACGTTGCAACTTGATGACTTGCTCAAAAACATCGTTCAGGTTGCCACAGAATTAACCCAAACCGAAGCGTGTTCCATCCTGCTTTATGACAAGGCAACAAATGAACTAAAGTTTATGCCGGCTACCATATCAACCAGCGCAGAAAAACTTATGGATGTGGTTGTCCCTTTGGATAACAGTATCGCCGGTTGGGTATTCAGAAAAGCCAGGCCCATTTTAATTAGAGACGCCAAAACCGACCCGCGCTGGAACAGCCGGGTTGACGATACCAGCAAGTTTGATACGCGCTCAATTCTGGGCGTCCCCTTAAAAATGAAAAACCAGGTCATCGGCGTTATAGAGCTGCTGAACAAAAAGGGAGACGGCGATTTTGGGCAAGACGACATAAAAATTGCCACCACCCTGGCGGCTCATATTGCCGTCGCCATAGAAAACGCCAAACTGTGGGAGGACCTTCATCACGCTTATGATGAATTGGCCGAGCTTGACCGCCTGAAAAGCGAATTTGTGAGCATCGCCTCTCACGAACTGCGCACCCCGCTGGCCGTTATTTTGGGATACGCCTCGTTTCTGCGCGACCAGGTGACTACGGCAGAGGGCACCGGGCAACTGGACGTTGTTTTATCCAGCGCCATGAAGTTGCGGGGGTTGATTGATGATATGGTCAACCTGCGGCACATCCACAATGATGATGTGCAGCTTGATTTAACCGTATTTTCAATGAAAGCATTAGTCACAGATGTAATGGAAGAGTTTGAAAAGTTGGTAAAGGTCAAGCAACTTAAAGTTAAACTGCAAATGATCCAGGGCGATGACCCCATTAATATTGAAGGCGACTACCAGAAACTGTACCTGGTGGTGGCTAACCTGCTGTCAAACGCCATTAAATTCACCGCTGAAAAGGGAGTCATTTTAGTGGAGCTGTCCAGGCAAGGGCAGAAGATATATTTTCGGATAGCGGACACGGGCATTGGCATCGCGGAAGAGCATTTTTCAAAAATATTTGAGGATTTCTACCAGGTTGAACCTTCTTTAACCCGTCGTTACGAAGGACTGGGGTTGGGGTTGCCTATTGTCAAGGGCATGGTTGATATCCATCACGGCCATATCAAGGTAGAAAGCGTTGTGGGCAAGGGGAGCCGGTTTACGGTGATGTTGCCTATTGCCCCTGATTTGTAAATTAGCGGGACAAAGGCGCGTAAAGCCGGTAACGAAATTTCAGTGGAACAGAGTGTATAAAAGTAAATGCCTGATGTAATATTGCTCGGCGATATCAACATAGACGTAATTGCATCCATGCCGGTTTACCCCACTCGTGGCGGGGAGGGAGTTGCCACGTCAGTGGAATACAAAACCGGCGGATCGGTGGTGACCACGGCCGCTGCTTTGGCAAAAATGGGGGTTAGCAACGGTATTTTAGGGCGGATCGGCAAAGATGCGCTGGCAAACCAGGCCTTGCAAGATTTGGCCGAAATTGGCGTTGACAGCAGCCAACTGCAAATTGACAAAGTTGTCAGCACCGGCCTGATTTACATCATCGTCAACCCCGATGGCGAACGGACGATGTTTTCTTCCAGAGGAGCCAATGTCTTTACCAGACCGCTAAAATTGTGGGAAAGTTATTTTCAGAATGCGCGATGGTATCATTTTTCGGGGTACGCCTTGCTGGCCCAGCCGCAACACGATGCAGCGGTGTACGGTCTGGATCTGGCCCGCCAAAATTACTGTCGGGTAAGCCTGGACCCCAACCCGGAACCGGCGATGCGTTACGGCAAACAAATCAGAACCCTGTTGCCAAAAATTGATGTATTCTTCCCCAACGAACAAGAGTTGATGGTCTTGACCGGCGGCAAAGCCATGCCGGATGCCATAGCCGATATTTTGGATGCCGGCGCCAAGGCGGTGGTCGTCAAGCGCGGGGCAAAGGGCTGCATCATTGCGTATGATACCGTTCAACTGGAGATTCCCGCCTTCCAGATTGTGGTCAGAGACACTACCGGCGCCGGCGACAGTTTTAATGCCGGCGTAACGCTGGGCCGCATGGTAGGCTTAAGCTGGGCCGCCTCCGGCATTTTGGGCAATGCCCTGGGCGCAATTGCCGGTTCTACTATAGGTACGGGCGCCGCTGCCATAGACTCCAGCCTGGTGGTAGAACTGATTGAGCGAGATATGTTCAAGCCGCAATGGAGCGAATTGCATTGGGCGCTGGAGCAGGTGCTGGCCTATTTATCGGCCATTTAGGTTGAAATTCGGCTATCTTCAATTGACACTTTCCCCCAAGCGTGCTATAATCGGCCTGTTGTTTAAGTAACGGCGTGTCCTCGTAGCTCAACGGATAGAGTACTTGGTTGCGGACCAAGAGGTTAGAGGTTCGAGTCCTCTCGAGGACGCCTGTTCTTTTACAATTATCGCAAATAAAGAGGGCCGTCGCTGCCTGAGTTCAGGCTTCAGGTAGAGGAACTTCCCGACTCTCGGCCGGGATAACCGGCAAGGTTGCCTCACGAAACAGTAAGTGAGGGCATTGCCGCAACAGCGCGTAATGACTACAACCGCAACAGAAAGTATACCCGCCCCCCTTTGGGGGGTAAGGGGTGAAACGGCAGGGTAAGAGCCTGCCAGCGGTCGATGGTAACATCGCCGGCTGGGTGAGCGTGCAACCGGGAGCAAGGTGAGTGGGTCGGGCTGCCGTTACGGGCGGTTCGGTCTCATCGCAGCGGCGCGGGCAAGGCCGGGTAACACCCGGCAAGCCACAATCCGCCATCTGATGTATCAGATGAGATAGATGACGGTTTAAAACAGAATCGGGGGTACATCTTTGTTTGCGATTTTTGCGTTGCGGGGTGGAGCAGAGGTAGCTCGCCAGGCTCATAACCTGGAGGTCAGAGGTTCGAATCCTCTCCCCGCTACCTGATTTATTGAGGGGTGTAGCTCAATTGGCAGAGCATCGGTCTCCAAAACCGAAGGTTGCGGGTTCAATTCCTGCCGCCCCTGCCATCAAACCTGAACAACTCCACATTTGAGTGTGGGGTTGTTTTGATTCAGGCAGGAATTGTTTTTTGTTGAGATAAACAAATTCTCCGGAAAAAAGGATTAAAAAGCGAATCTGGCTCACATTTGCGGGTAGACAAGCGCACCGGCAGAGGCGTCGCACTTGTCTGGTTGTCGTCTGCGTCATTGGATATTGCCGTGGTCATACGTGCCGAAAACTTTGGCGACGGATTCCGGCCGGGACCGGCGGCATCGTTCCTGCCGCGATTTCCGACGCGCCTGTGAACAATTGCCCGCCACCGGCAAGCATCAACTTGCGGGCAAGGAGAGCAGCGAAACCGCACACGTTGAGCGATGGAATTGCACGCTCAGACAACCTAGCTTTGTCATTATCATAACGTCACGGATATAACGGTTATGACTCTGGTCAAACATGCGCTTGACAAAAATATAAATTTGCTATAACATTAGTTTATTCAGTGAATAAACAATAGGGTGGTGTTGATGCGTTCGCCTAAAGGTAATCGTGATTTAATCAAGGAAATCAATCGAAGTTTGGTGCTAAACCTCATCAAGAGTCGAGGCCCTGTTTCTCGCAAGGATCTGGCAGGGCTTTCAAACTTAAGCCCGGCGACCATTTCCGGTATTACTGCGGATTTTATCGCCGGTGATTTGGTGCATGAAATGGGTGAAGGCGAATCGACCGGCGGGCGACGTCCGATATTATTGCGTTTAAACCATCAAGCCGGTTTTGTGGTGGGAGCAAAATTAATGGAAGGGGCAGTCATCAGCGCTCTGACCGATCTGGACGCTCAGGTGCTGTACCAGCGCATCACCGGGTTTCCGGTGGTACAACCGCTTCCGGGTGGCTTGGTAGACCCTGAAGTTATTCTGCCGGTACTTGTGCAAGCCATTGAGCAAACAATTGTGGAATCAGGGGTTGCACGAAAGCGGGTGCTGGGGATTGGCATTGGATTGGCCGGACTAATTGATAATCAAAGAAAGACTTGCCTTTATTCTCCTTTCTTTGGCTGGCGGAATGTGGATGTCGCTGAACCACTCATCACCCACTTTAATTTGCCCGTTTACCTGGAAAATGATGTTAATACGCTGACCATTGCCGAAAAATGGTTTGGATATGGTCACGACATTGATCATTTTCTGGTAATTACGGTGGGACGGGGTATTGGGGTTGGGATAGTGGCTAACGGGCAATTTTATCGCGGGGCTATCGGGAGCGCAGGGGAGTTTGGACATATCACGCTTACCTCGGATGGGCCTTTGTGCGCTTGTGGAAAACGGGGGTGTCTGGAAGCGCTGGCTTCAGACCCGGCGGTCATTCGTCAGACTAAAGCAGCAATTGCCCTGGGAGAACGCACGATACTGGCAAATGGAGAGCCGTTGACTATCAATGCTATCGTCACCGCCGCCGAAGATGGGGATAAACTGGCCCGCAAACTTTTGGCTGATTCCGGGCATTGGCTGGGTATCGGGGTGGCAACCCTGATTAATATCCTCAACCCCCAATTGGTGATTGTGGGTGGGGAAGGTGTTTTGGCGGGAGAGTGGCGTTTTGGACCTATGCGCCGGGCGATAGAGGCGCATGCGTTTTACGACCTGGCCGCTGATTTGGATATTATTATTGAGCCTTTGGGCGACGAAGCGTGGGCGCGGGGGGCTGCCTGTGTTGTGTTGGGTGAACTTTTTAAATCACCGGTTGATAAACAGGAAGGGGCGAGATTGAGAACGGTAAGAATTTAATTCTCTTTTTTTATCCAAACTTAGTTTATTCAGCGCATAAAGTTTCCTTGTTATTGATTGTGAGCAGTGAGAAGGGAGGTGGGCTTGAAATTTCAAACAGGTTGCGGCTAATTTAACTATCAAGTATTCAAACAGTGAGGAAAAGGAAAATGCACAAAAAACAGTGGTTAACCGTAATATTTATTCTGCTTTTGGTGGCGGTGACTGCCGCTCAATGTAGTAGCGCGCAACCCACCGTGGATACGTCTGCGCTTGACGCGGCGAAAGCTGCGGCAGCGGCCTCTGAGGCAAAAGTTGCCGAAGCAAACGCGAAAGCAGCCACAGCCGAAGCGGACGCTGCGGCGGCGGTCAACGCCGGCGCGGATGAACTGGCTGCGGCTCAAGCCACGGCTGAAGCAGCAAAAACGGAAGCCGAATCGGCTGTGCAAGCCGCCGAAGAAGCGAAAGCAGAAGCAGAGCAAGCGATGAGCGCGGTTGAAGCGCCGGCAGAAGAAGGCCCGGTGACCATTACCTTCTGGCATGCTTATAATGAAGTATCGCCCGAAAATGAGATGCTGACCGGGACGCTCATTCCTGAGTTTGAAGCCGAACATCCCAATATCAAGGTAGAGTCTTTGTCAGTGCCCTATGGTGAATTTCGACAAAAACTTCTGACCTCAATGGCGGGTGGTGTTGCCCCAAACCTGATTCGGGCTGACATTATCTGGGTTCCGGAACTGGCGAACCTGGGCGCGCTGGCTCCCCTGGATGAAATTATGCCGGATTTTGACACCTACAAAGCAAAAGTCTTCTCCGGTCCGCTTTCCACCAATTTTTGGGGTGGTCATTACTATGGACTGCCTCTGGATACCAATACCCGTGTTTGGTTCTGGAACAAAGAGATGTATGATGAAGCCGGCATTGCCGCGCCCCCGAAAACTATAGACGATGTGATTGCTCAATGCGCCGCCATCAAGGCGTTGGGTGATGATAAATACGTCTTCGCCGATGGTGGAACCTATGCCTGGGCTGTTTTGCCCTGGATTTGGAGTTTCGGCGGCGCAATTACCGACCCTGATGTTACCACGGCGACAGGTTATTTGAATGGACCTGAAACAGTCCAGGCTTATGAGTTTTTGCTAAAATTCTATAAAGATGGCTGTATGGCTCCCTCGGTACTGGGCAGTGGCGTTGATGCCGGCACGGGCTACGCTCAGGACCTGTATGCAAACTACATTGATGGTCCCTGGATGTACCCCATCTACGAAGGGCAGTTCCCCGATAAACAACTCCATGCCACGCTGATGCCGGCCGGCGCCGGCGGCTCGGTTTCGGTCGTCGGTGGTGAGGACATTGTTTTGTTGCAACAATCACCCAACAAAGATGCGGCGCTGGAATTTATCCGTTTCACCCTCTCTCCTGAATACCAGACCAAAATGGCTGAAGTGGGACAGTTGATGGTTCTCAATGAACTGGTAAAAAGCGACTATATCCAGAACCATCCCTATTACGGCATTTTTCTGGAACAACTCAAAACGGCTAAAGCCCGCACCCCGCACCCCGCCTGGACGAAAATGGATGAAATTATCACCAATGCCGGGCAGTCAATTTTGCGTGAAGAAAAAACCCCGCAACAAGCTTTGGATGATGCAGCCGCCGAAATTGATGCGCTGCTGACAAGTAAGTAATTCAATAATATACAATACCCCGTCTATGTACGCTGGCGGGGTATTGAAGGGCGTTTTCACCCGACATAGATGAAAACACAGGGGGGATGCGGGAGAACACTCCCCCGCCCCCCGCCCTTCAAATATATCTTCAGAGGAGATAAAGGGTGAATATTGCCAGGAATATCACCGAAGTTTTTACCCGGGCAAGAGGAAATCGTCGTCGGAAGCGAATAAATCTGACGCCATATCTGTTTTTGCTGCCGGGGGTACTCTTGTTTCTGGCTTGGACCGCGTATCCATTGCTCAAAGCATTTCAAATCAGCCTGTACGATTGGAACCCCATTCCCGGACAGGTTAGCGCCTTCATCGGTAGCGCTAATTACACCCGCGCCTTCAGTGACCCGGTCTTCTGGATGGCATTGCGGAACACCGTGATGTATGCAGTGGTGACGGTCATTGGTCAGATGTTTCTGGGCTTAACCGTCGCATTAATGGTAGACCAGGTTGTGTTCGCCCGAACCGCCTTTCGGACAATTTATTATCTGCCGGTCATAACCTCCTGGGTTGTAATATCAATTTTGTTTAAGTATCTGTTCAACTCAAACCCCTCCGGGCTGGTGCACTATCTTATGGTTGATGTACTCCACCTGTTGCCCGATTACGTCCCTTGGTTAAGCAACGCCGGCACCTCTTGGGTCGCCATTTTAAGCCTGGGCATCTGGAAGGGAATTGGTTGGAGCATGATTATTTTCCTGGCGGCATTGCAAAGCATTCCGGTGGTCTTTTATGAGGTAGCCGCAATTGACGGCGCCAATAAATGGGATCGCCTCTGGCGGATTACCTTGCCGCTGATTCGCCCGACCCTTATTTTTGTGCTGGTTATGTTGATAATCGGCGGGTTTCAAGCATTTATTTCAATTTATCTGATTACGGGGGGCGGTCCTCTCCAACGCACCGAGGTATTGCTCAGTTATATGTATAATCAAGGATTTAAGTATATGGAATTTGGTTACGGCGCCGCCCTTTCTTATATGCTGGCTGCGTTGATTTTTGGGGTTAACTTTATTCAAATCCGTTTTCTGCAAGAACGGATTGAGTATTAATCAGGAGTCAGGAGATAACAAAAATGGGGATACGCTTACGTCAACAGGTGAACCAGGCATTGCTCGTTCTGGCGCTCAGCATAGGGGCGGTGTTTATGATGATCCCTTTTCTTTATATGATTTCCACGTCCTTAAAAGGGCAAGTATACGTGTTTGAATTTCCCCCGCGCTTCATCCCCGCCCAACCGACACTGGATAACTTTGTTTCGGCTTGGAATGCGAACAACTTCGGACGTTATTTCTTGAATAGCATGCAAGTTGCCTTAATCACCACCGGGCTGCAACTCTTTTTTTCATCGACGGTTGCCTATGCCTTCGCCCGCTTTGAGTTTCCGGGCAAAAATGCGTTGTATTATATCTTGCTGGCTACGCTGATGATTCCCGGTATGATGCTGATTATTCCTCAGTTTATGTTAGCCGCAAGCTTCAGGTTACTCAACACTTTGACTGGTTTGGTTTTGGTTTACACCGCCGCCGGGATTGCGTTCAACACATTTCTTTTGCGGGGATTCTTTGAACAACTCCCCCGCGAATTAGAGGAAGCTGTCCTCATTGACGGGGGGACTCATCTGACCATTTTCTTTCGGGTGCTGATCCCGCTGTCTACCCCGGCTTTGGCTACAGTTGCCATTTTCACCTTTCTGGGCGCATGGGATGAATATATCTGGGCATTAACCACCATCAATGAACCGGCAAAACGGACATTACCCATCGCCATTGCCAATTTACAGGGTGCTCATGCGTCAGACTGGGGGCTCATCTTCGCCGGGTCATTGATTGCCGTTGTGCCGGTACTGCTTGTTTTCATCTCTTTACAAAAATATTTCATCAAGGGGCTTACCTCCGGGGCAATCAAAGGATGACGTTTCACAAATATTGCTCACTCAGTTTATTTTTATGGCTGGGAATAGCCATATTTCTGACAGGTTGCCGGATTAATGTTCCCCCTTCCCCCCAATCCCCCCTAATTTTGGAGGCGTTGCCCATGAATAGTGTACAGGTTGTCAATTTTCAACCCCATAAATCAGTTTACAAACCCGGTGCTCCGGTCGAATTGTTGATTACCCTCACCAATTCTTCGTCGGAACCACTCAACATCAACGTGGATGTTTCAATTAAATACCTCTCTCAAGAAGTGACCCGCCTAACCCAGGCGGCAAAAATATCTCCGGGCGAGCGGGAAACGCTGCGACTATTGTGGGGTCCTCCGCTTGATGCACCAAAAGGTTACGGCGCGGACATGATTGTCCGCAATTCAACCGGACAACCTTTGGCGCAGGCGCACACCGCCTTAGATGTTTTGGATAGCTGGACGCAAGCGCCGCGTTACGGATTCCTGACTGATTTTTCGCCCGGTCGGGACAATCTGGATGAAACAATGAACTGGTTGAGCCGCTATCACATCAATGGGCTGCAATTTTACGACTGGATGTATCGCCATGAAACCTATTTAACCGCCGAGGAACCGTATCAGGACTTGCTCGGTCAGACGATTTCACGTCGGACGATTGACGCTTTAATTGAAGCGGCGCACGCCCACAATATCGCTGCGATGCCCTACACGGCAATCTATGGCGCTTCCGTCCCCTTTTTTGAAGCGCACCCTGATTGGGCGCTTTATAAAGAGGATGGGAAACCCGAATTCTTTGGAGAAGATTTTCTGGTCATCATGAACCCTGACCCGAACTTGCCTTGGGCTGCCCATTTAATGCGCGAATTTACCGCAATCCTGACCCAAACAGAGTTCGACGGCATCCATCTTGACCAGTACGGGGCGCCCAAGATTGCTTATGATGTTGATGGAAACAAGCTGGACTTGGCTGAATCAATTCCAGGGTTCATAAATCTGACCAAAGAAACAGCATCCGCCGTGAAACCGGGCAGCAACGTTGTTTTTAACTATGTCACCAACTGGCCCATTGAGACGGCAGCGGCATCGCGCCAGGATTTCATATACATCGAAGTTTGGGCGCCGTATACCCTATATCAAGATTTGCATAAACTCATTGTGAATGCCCAATCGCTGGGTGGAGGACGCCCCGTTGTGCTGGCGGCATACATAGACCCGCTTCGTGAACGCAATGTTCAGTTGGCTGAGGCGGTAATCTTTGCCAGTGGCGGGTCTCATATTGAACTGGGCGAGCCGGGGGGAATTCTTTCCGACCCCTACTTCCCCAAATATGGCCAGATGAGCAATGAACTGGCTGACGTCATTCGACGTTATTACGACTTTGCCTTGCGTTATGAAAATATTTTGGCTTTGGATACCCGCGATGCAACCTCAGCTTATGAAGGCAGGGTGATTATCGAAGGCGTGGATACAGATGCCTCCCAAGCTTACAACAAGGTCTGGCCCATTGCGCGCGCGGGAGATGAAACGCTCAGCTTCAGCTTGGTCAACATGCTTGAAATTGCCTCGCCGGAGTGGAACGGATTACTGTTGGCTGACCCGGCATTGCAAAAAGACCTTCAAGTTCGACTTTACACCGAATTCCCCTTGACCCGACTCTGGTGGGCTACGCCGGACGGTGACGACCCGACCGGGCAGACCCTCGCCTTCAACCGGGGGGAAGATGATAGCGGCAAGTATATAGAATTTAATATCCCATCGTTGGCTTATTGGGATTTAATCGTTTTGGAATAGCAGGCTGCATGATTACTATACTTAACAGCGTCATAAACTGTCAGAATGTGTCATTGCGAGACCCGCAGGGGCGAAGCAATCTCCGGGTTTGTCACGCAGGGATTGCTTCGCTACGCTCGCAATGACAGTTTAAAAAGCATCAGGTTTTTGTTGTTTTATGACGCATTTGAGTATATCAACCACTAATCAGGCTGACCCATCAAACAGGTTTATCACACAAAAACAGGGCAGTACAGAAACTTGTTGCCTTGTAAATCAGGAGACATTAATGCCGGACTTACGCCAGCGCAGTATTAACATCATCCTTGATAATCAAGCCTCCAGCGGCGCGTATATTGCCAGCCCCAATATGGCTAATTACGCCTACTGCTGGTTTCGTGATGGGACATTTATTGCCTGTGCAATGGATGAGGTTGGCGAACATGACAGCGCTCAGCGTTTTTATGAATGGTGCGTCACGGTCATCAATGCCCGTTCCGACGTGGTGGAACGCGCTTTACTTAAAACTGCGTGCGGCGAACCGCTTTCGGCAGATGATTATCTCCACACCCGTTACACCCTTGACGGACGTGATGGTACGGATGCCAGTTGGCCCAACTTCCAGCTCGACGGTTTGGGAACCTGGCTTTGGGGGCTGCGGGAACATCTGCAAGCTACCGGACGCACTACTCTGCCGGAGGCATGGGCGCGCGCGGTTGATTTAACCGTTCGTTACCTGACCGGCTTGTGGCAAGCGCCCAACTACGACTGCTGGGAGGAATCCAACGAATACCTCCATCCCCACACCCTGGCCGCCATTTATGCCGGACTGCGAGCGGCGGCAACATTGGATGAAACGATTGCCCTGCACGCATCTGGTGTGGTGGCTGATATTCGCCGCTTTGTTTTGGCAAACGGGTGTCGAAACGGGCGTTTGGTCAAGTCTTTTACTGCGCCACAAGCGAAGCCGAACACCCAGCCGCCTGCTTTGTATGAACATAGCGAGTTGACGATGATAACCAACGCAATCGATGCCAGCCTGGTTGGTGTGGCAACGCCATACGGATTACTCTCGCCAACCGACCCGATTATGCAAGCGACCCTTGCCCAAATTGAGACCGACCTCCATCGTTCCGGCGGAGGGGTTTATCGCTATCCGGGCGACACATATTATGGTGGTGGAGAATGGGTGCTTCTGGCAGCCTGGTTGGGCTGGCATTACGCCCGCAACGGGGAAGCAGAACGGGCGCGCGAGCTGCGCCACTGGGTAGAAGCCCAGGCTGATACTGACGGCAACTTACCGGAGCAAGTTTCAACGTATCTTCTGGCTCCCGACCGCTATGACGAGTGGGAAACGAGCTGGGGAACAGTGGCAAAACCGTTGCTCTGGTCTCAGGCAATGTATCTGCTGCTTTACGAAACGCTCAAGTCAACAGAATGAGGATGGGATGCGGACGACCATCCATGATAACCTTATGTCTGGTAAAACGCCGGTGTACCTGACCACGCTTTACGGTGGTGATGCCAAACACATCCATTTACCGGATATTCATTTCACAGAAAGAAAGTTGCGTTATCTTTTTTCTCGTCGCCATGTAGTATCTTTTCCAAATTATGTTCAGTAGCCCGTTGCCTCTGAGCGGCGTACCACGCCGCGATTGCGAAAGTACACTCTGTTGAGCAACTCCAGCCGGCTCATCTGCTGTCGACGGGCCGGCGGGTTTTGCCACTGCGTCCGGAAGCGGCGGGCAAACCGGAAATACGGCCACAGTTCCTGCCGGACTGCATCGGCGTAGGGCTGCAACGCGGCGGCGCTGAAATCTTGCCCCCGGCAAACCCGGGCCAATACATTACCGGCAATCCGGCCCGAAATCATGGCGTTGTCAATGCCGTGTCCCCACAAGGGGTCAACCAATCCGGCGGCATCCCCGGCCAGAATAAAACCGTCGCCGTGCAGCACCCGGCGGACGGAAGCCAGCGGCAAGTTCCAGCCCCGCAGCCGGCCCTGCATTTCCGCGTGTGTAAATCGCCCGCCCAGCGAGGGATGTTGCACCAGATTCAGGTGCAAATCGCGCAACGAAATATGATTCCGGGTGCGGTCGGTGGGAAACAGCCCCACGCCCACATTCACCCGTCCGTCGCCCACCGGAAATATCCACAAATAGCCGGGCCACAATTCATCAAAATAGTGGATTTCAAATTCAGTTGATGCGACCGGCACGCCGCTGTAGTAGGCGCGGGTGGCAACCGCCCAGTGCGCTCGCCGGTAACGATACAAACCCAACCGCCGTTTCACAATTGAGTTGAACCCGTCCGCTCCGGCCACAACTTTGGCGGTTATCTCCAGGGGCGCGCCCCGGTTCATCTGCGCCCGAATGCCGTATACTTGCCCGTTTTCGCGCAGCAGATCCAGTACGGTGCAGCCTTCGCGGGTATCTACCCGCGCTTTGGCCGCCTGAAACAGTATATTATCAAAATGAATGCGCGGACAAATAATTTGCGGTTGATTACCAAAACTGACCTGCAAATTTTCACCGGCGGCAAATATCCGCTCGCCCGTAACCCGTATGTGGGGAACGCGCTCTATGGCAGCAGTCAGGCCGTATTCAGCCAGAATGGGGTGGCAGCGCGGCGGAATGGCATCGCCGCATACTTTGTCGCGGGGGAAGGTGGCTTTGTCCACCAGCAGCGCGCGCAGTTTTTGCCGCGCCGCCGACAGGGCCATCGTAGCGCCTGCCGGGCCGCCGCCCACAACAATCAAATCATAATCATATTGCATGGCTAACTCCTTCAAGAAAACGCCGTATTTACCCGATTATACACAACAGTGTCATAATTATACTCAACCGCGTCATAAAATAACAGTAACTACTCAGGCATCAGAGATAAAGTTACCAATTAGAGCGGCTTTGCCATTTTTTACCCCCCTCAATCCCCCCGTTGACGGGGGGAAGTGTTACATTCTCCCCCCTCACGAG
>JAJRUC010000093.1 GCA_024278015.1 Chloroflexota bacterium | reverse complement strand
TGTTCCCCCCTTAATCCCTGATGAAGAAACCGCTTCGCGCCCTCACAGAGGGGGGAAATTCCCTCCCCCTGAAAGGGGGATACCCGAAGGGCACAGGTGGCCGGGGAGGGGGTAAAAAGCGCGCATCCGGTTGTTTTCAACCTCAACTGGCCTGACCATCACCCGGCGTAATTAATTTACGGATAGACACTTATTGAGTCTCAGCCGTTCCAGTTTGTATTACCGTCCTGTTCCGCCCTCAGAGGAGGAGATCAAGCTCAAACATCGTCTTGATGAAATCTACACCCAATAGCCCTTCTATGGCTCACGGCGCATCCGCGCCTGTTGAGGCGGGAAGGCTGGCCAATCAATCGCAAACGGGTGCAGCGATGTATGCGCGAAATGGGGTTGGCGGCCATTTATCCGGGGCCAAATTTAAGCCGGCCCGCCCCTGGACACCAGGTTTACCCCTGTTTACTGCGAAATGTGACCGCCAGCTATCTTGATCACGTCTGGGGCATTGATATTACCCAGTGTTGGCGTTATGTCAATAATACCCAAAAAGGAGGTGGACATTATTTTCCTTGGTGTGTGTTTTGACAAAAGGGTCCACTTCAAAGTCTCCATTATGATATAGAACTATATTTCTATCAAATCAAGTGTGACTGACTGCTAGTGGCCGGTTGCCTTCCGCCCCGTTTGACAATCCCGGCGGTCAGTTCTCAGCCGCCGGCGGCCCGGTTATCGGTGCGGGTTGTGTTTGCGGCTCCCCAGCTCATCCATTTTAGCTTTATGGGCCAGTAGTGCGGCCCGTGATACCAGCCAATCGCGGCCCGTTTTTCGGGCGGGCAACTTGCCCCGCAAAATCAATTGGCGCACATAGGCGGCGGTGTAGCCGGTCAGTTCGGCTCCGGCGGTGGTGGTTATCAGGTTATCGGTTTGCCTCAATCTTGTTGCTTTTACGAAATTTCGCAAGCGTAATAAGTGTACCATAAAAAAAGAGGCTTGACGGCCTCTTTTCGTTTATCGGTGGGGATTGTGTTTATCTTTTCCCAAAGCCTTCATTTTTGCAGCGAAAGCTTCAACTTCCGATTTTAAGAAAAACCAATCCCGGCCCCGCTTTTCCCCATGCAACTTTCCCCTTCTGACCAATTGCCGGAAGTAAGCATCTGTATAACCCGTTAATTTTGCGGCCTCAATGGTGGTTATCCAATCCTGTGAAAAGTCAGTCATTTTTGCAGGCTCTTTTGTTTTGTTGCAAGTTCGGCGGGTTTTTGCAGGCCGGCGGGGTGTTTTGCAAGCGGCCTAAAATGACCATTGCCTGTAAAACGAAAATTTGGCCTTTTTAGCGGCTCACCCCGCTTTACGACACAACTCATTTTTCGGCTAAAATCAGCTAAAAAGGTCAAACTTAAAGACCGAAGCAAACAGAAACAGCCCTACCCGCAACAGGTAAGGCAAAATTCCGCCCCAATCGGCAAAATCATTATGTCTCTGGCGGGAGCGACGGGACTTGAACCCGCGGTCTTCGGCTTGACAGGCCGATATGTTAACCAACTACACCACGCCCCCAAATTTATTTAGCTGAATTGTACCCGGAAAAATATTTTGCGCAACTTTTTGCTATGCTTATCAGCTAAACTGGCGGACAGGGATTCGAACCCCGATCGACAGAACCAAAATCTGTTGTCCTACCATTAGACGATCCGCCATTAATGGTGCCGAGGCGCAGACTTGAACTGCGGACCCTTTGATTTTCAGTCAAATGCTCTACCAACTGAGCTACCTCGGCGAAAAAGTTCCCTTACCGCTTGAAAGACAGTAAGTGAGTAAGTGAGAAGTAAAAGAGAAAGCAGGAATTGAGGATTCCCATACTCGCACCATTCAATTACGGGACAAAATTTAACACGGAACAGGCAATTAGTCAAATGGCATCATCCGGGTTGTGCTTCTCATAAACAACCTTGCGCTCCACCGGATTCGGGTCGCTGTAAATTCTCAAGGTCACATCCGGCGAGGCGTGTCCGGCTTGCGCGCTCATGTGATGCACCGGAATACCGTTGTTCAAGGCGTGTGAAACGTGACTGTATCGCAGGGCGTGGAACGAATAGAGCCTGGCAATTCCTGCCTCCCGCTGCCATTGCTTCCAGGCGCGTAATATCCCGACCCCCTTTGGGAAGGCCCTGTTTGTTCCACCCGTTGCCGGTTGTCCCCACGAACAACCTTGCCCCAATGTCCGGGTGCTGGCCGGGGGTGCATCCCCCGTGATTTTGGGGGAGCGGCTAAACCGTGCAGTTTTCCGGGTTGTTTGGTATAATGCAAATAATGCCCCCCAATCAGACTGCCACGGAGGATTGCACATTTTGACGGAACTTTCCCGACCTGTCCGCTCATTGCAGGATATGCCCTACCACATTATTTGGGAGAATAACCCATCTATGCCAATCGGCTGCCTGCCATAGGGCAAACAGAATGGAACATTCACGCGCAACGTTTTTGCACAAATTGCGAAGACTCCTTGAGGCCAGGGAGTTTGACGGAACGCACTTTGTGCGCCTGGCCGGTGGCGGAATATTGCTTCGACAATTAGACATGACAGACGGGGATATTGATGCGTTGGCGAGCCTGGTCGCAAGAGAAAAGGACTATCTTCGGTTGTGGTTGGATGAATATTCGTGGAGGGAGTTGTTGGATGCGAGAAGGTATATTGATACCAGTCTGGTGTATCAGGATGGCACGGGGTCGTTCGATGCGGGCATATGGTATCAAAACCAATTGGCCGGAATCGTGTCGGTGCATCGGGGCGATGGGAAGAGACGGCAAAATGTTGCCGTGGGTTATTGGTTGGGGAGAGAATATCAAGGAAAAGGCATAGCCACGCAGAGCGTGATGGCTGTTGTGGATTACGCGTTTGAAGAAAGAGGATTTGGCGACGTGAGAATATGCACGGCGGTGGGAAATACGAGAAGCCGAGCTGTTGCGGAGCGCCTGCGGTTTATGTTGGAGAGGATCGAGCCGAAAGCAGAGAAAATTAATGGGAATATAGTGGATAATGTGGTGTACATGATGATTAGAGAAGTGTGGCGGGGGAGAATTTGACCGATGAGGAATTGCGTGAGTGGTGGAACTCTGATGCCCTGTCGTGGCAAGCCACTGCCACTACTGCTGTGACAACCTTTCCGCAGGGGAAAAGCCGTGTCGGGGTGTGGGACGGCGCGGGAAACGTGTGGGAGTGGCTGCCAGATAACTCAAGAACCGCGCCGGGTTTCAAATTACTGCAGGGCGGTTCGTGGTACGGCAGTCGCCGTTACGCCCGCGTCTCCAACCGCAACAACTATCACCCCGTCAACATCAACATCAACATCAATATCGGATTTCGGGTGATTTTAGCCCCTGCAATTACCCCGCCTTCTGATTCTGAATCCTGATTTCCGGCGGAGGTTTCTACCCCCTCCCCTGATAGGTGATACTGCCTATCCCAATACGCCAAAATACGCGGGTCGGGGTGGTGGTGGCTCCCCCCTCCCCCCCCCGACGGTTGGCGCATGGCGGGGCATGGAACAGCATGGCTGGTTGGCCGGGCCGGCAGGTCGGGTACGGGATGTTGGCCTCCACACCCGGCAGCTCGCACATCGCGGCCGTGACAAGCGGCATCAATATGAGCAAACAGGCCGGCAAAAGGAAATACTTGTGATTCAAAACGAAATGCCAATATTTGTCCGCATCTTCGACTCCTTGACGGGGTTCCTGTTAACCAAAAGCATCATGGCGGTGATTGTTTGGCCGGCGTTGGCGCTCCCGTTGAGCGCGCAATCGCCGCCGCAAATTGCCGGCTGTCCGGTGTTCCCCGCCAACAATATCTGGAACACCCCGGTGGATTCCCTTCCCGTGGACCCCAATTCGGCGGTATACATCAACACCATCGGCGCAGACGGTTTTCTGCACCCGGATTTCGGCACGGAGTGGGACGGCGCGCCCATCGGCATCCCCTATGTGGTGGTTTCGGGCGTGCCGTCTGTGCCTGTCACTTTCGATTACGCGGATGAAAGCGACCCCGGTCCGTACCCCATCCCCGCCGACGCCCCGATTGAGGGGGGCGCAGCCGGCGACGGCGACCGCCACGTGCTGGCGCTGGACAAAGATTCCTGCACGCTGTACGAATTGTTTTACGCCTTTCCGCAGGGCGACGGCAGTTGGCACGCCGGTTCGGGGGCGGTTTTCAATTTGAACGACAATGCCCTGCGCCCCGCCGGCTGGACATCGGCGGACGCGGCGGGGCTGCCCATTTTGCCCGGCCTGGTGCGCTACGATGAGGTGCAGGCGGGCGAGATTGCCCACGCCATCCGCTTTACCGCCGCCCGCACCCGTAGCAACCACGTGTGGCCCGCCCGCCACGACGCCTCATCACTGACCGGCAGCCAGTATCCCCCCATGGGGCAGCGATTCCGGCTGAAAGCAAGCTACGATATTTCCGGTTTTTCGCCGGACGTGCAGGTCATCCTGCGGGCAATGAAAAAATACGGCATTGTTCTGGCGGATAACGGTTCGGACTGGTTCATCTCCGGCGCGCACGATTCCCGCTGGAATGACAGTCTTTTGGGCGAGTTGAAAAGTGTGTCGGGGTCGGCCTTTGAAGCGGTGGATGTCTCATCGTTGATGGTTGACGCGGATTCGGCGGCGGTGGCGGGTTTTTATCTGCGGATGGAACCGGCTGCCCGCGCCATTGAACCCGGCGAGCAGACCGCATTCACCGTGCAGTCGGAGGGGGTGTACGGCGGGAACATCACCCTGACCGTGTCTACTGCCCCCGCTCTGAACGTCGCCCTCCACCCCGCAACTATCGCCGTGCCTGCCACCGCCACCCTCGCCCTGACCGATACCCACAGCGGCGCGGTGCAACCGGGCATTGTCTACACGTTGACCGTCACCGCCACCGGCGGCGGGTACACCCGCACTGCCACCGCGCAGATTTTGGTCGGCGGCCGGCGGGTCTATCTGCCATTGATATTGCGGTAGCCGCCACAAGGTCATCAAGTGTCTATCCGTAAATTAATTACGCCGGGTGATGGTCAGGCCAGTTGAGGTTGAAAACAACCGGATGCACGCTTTTTACCCCCTCCCCGGCCACCTGTGCCCTTCGGGTATCCCCCTTTTAGGGGG
>JAJRUC010000092.1 GCA_024278015.1 Chloroflexota bacterium | reverse complement strand
GCGCGGGCGACCCCGACGGCGACAGCATCCCCAACTATCTCGACGCTGATTCGGACGGCGACGGTATTCCCGACGCGATTGAAGGCACGGGCGACCCCGACGGCGACACCATCCCCAATTACCTTGACGCTGATTCGGACGGCGACGGGATTCCCGACGCGATTGAAGGCACGGGCGACGCCGACGGCGACAGCATCCCCAATTATCTGGACAACGACAACGCCCCCCAGGCCCTTGATGACGGCGATTATGCCGTTGACGAAGGCGGCGCGTTGTCCGTCGGCAGCGTGGCCGGGGTGATGAAAAATGACTTTGACCCCGACCTTGACCCCATCACCGCCACCATTGTCACCCTGCCCGCGCACGGCAGCCTGATTTTGCAAGCCAATGGGGCCTTTACCTACACCCACGACGGCAGCGAAAGTACCGCTGACAGCTTCATCTATCGGGTGGTGGACAGCGGCCTGAACTATTCCGGCCCGGCCACGGTCAGCCTGGTCATCAATCCGATAAATGACGCGCCCACCGCCGGAGACGATAGCTACACCCTGGATGAAGGGGCCACGCGCTCGCTACTTGACATGACCGCCAACGATGCCGACCCTGAAAACGCGGCCCTGACCGTTTCGATAGTGACCGGTCCGGCGCACGGTTCGCTCGTGCAAAATTCTGACGACAGTTACACCTACACTCACGACGGCACAGAAACCACTGCCGACAGCTTCACCTATCAGGTCAGCGACGGCCTGCTCAGCTCCAATGTGGCTACCGTTTCCCTGACCATTCAGTTGGGCAATGACGCTCCCGTAGCCGTTGATGATACGGGCTTTGCCGTTGACGAGGCCGGCGCGTTGACCGTCAATTTGGCCCAAAGCGTGCTGGGCAATGACACCGACGAAGAAGGCAGTGCGTTGATGGCAACACTGGTGACCACGCCCACCCACGGTTTACTCACTTTCAACGCCGATGGAACCTTCACCTACACCCATGACGGCAGCGAAACCGTGACCGACACCTTCACCTACCGGGCCGATGACGGCAACAGCTTGTCGAATGTGGCGGCAGTGGAAATTACCATCAATCCGGTGAATGATGCCCCGGTTGGACGGGAGGACGCCTACGAAGTCCAGACCGGAAAATCGATGGAGGTGGATGTGGCCGCCGGGGTGCTGTCTAACGACACCGACGCCGAAAACAATACTCTGACCGCAACACTGGTTGAACTGCCCGCCCACGGCGATTTGACCCTTAACGCGGACGGCAGCTTTACCTACACCCACGACGGCGGCGAAACCACCACCGACAGCTTCACCTACCGGGCCGATGACGGCAACGCCAGTTCCGGTCCGGTGACGGTGACTATCACCATTTCCGCTTTGGCGCCCGGACAATGGTTTGTGTTCCTGCCGCTGGCGCTGAATAACTGATACTCAGTCAATAATAATTTGATACGTAGGGGGCGGCTCACGGGCCGCCCCTGTTTTGTTGGCGCAAGCCGCGAAAGAATTGTTTGCAAACGTGCCGGAGCGTGGCATAATATAGCCGCAATGGCGAAAGAAAGGCACCGGCATGGCTATCCTGAATCGTAATGACAAAATCAAAAGTGTGGCAATTTTAACCAGCGGCGGCGACGCGCCGGGCATGAACGCCGCCGTCCGCTCGGTGGTGCGCACCGCTCTGGATGCAGGCCTGACCGCATACGCCATTAAAGAAGGCTATCAGGGGATGGTTGACGGTGGCGACTTTATTGTGCCGATGGGCTGGCAGGCCGGGGGCGGCATTCTGCAACAGGGGGGCACGGTCATCGGCACGGCCCGCTGCAAACAATTTCGAACCAGAGCAGGCCGTTTACAGGCCGCATGCAATCTGGTTAGGCGCGATATTGACAGCCTGGTGGTAATTGGCGGCGACGGCAGTTTGACGGGCGCAAATCTGTTTCGGGCAGAGTGGCCCGGCCTGCTGGCCGAACTGCGCGAACAGGGCCGCCTGACCCAGGAAGCCGTCGACAGGCACCCCTGGTTGACCATCACCGGCCTGGTCGGTTCCATTGATAACGATATGGCCGGCACCGATATGACCATCGGGGCGGACACGGCCCTGCATCGCTTGACGGAGGCTGTCGACGCAATCAGCAGCACGGCGGCCAGCCACCAACGGGCCTTTGTGGTAGAAGTGATGGGCCGTCATTGCGGCTATCTGGCCTTGATGGGGGCCTTGGCCACCGGCGCCGATTGGGTTCTCATTCCCGAAAGCCCGCCCGACGTGGAAAATTGGGAAGACACCATGTGCAATTTACTGCGCGCGGGTCGGGCCGCCGGCAGAAGAGACAGCATCGTGATTGTGGCCGAAGGGGCCACCGACCGGGCGGGCAAGCCCATCAGCAGCGCCTACGTTAAAGCGGCCATTGAGCAGCGGCTGCAAGAAGATGTGCGCGTGACCGTGTTGGGCCATATGCAGCGCGGCGGCTCGCCCAGCGCCTTCGACCGCACCATGAGCAGCCAGTTGGGCTACGCGGCGGTGCAGGAAATTCTCTCCGCTTCGGCAGAGAGTGAATCGTACCTGATTGGCGTAAAAAATAATCGCATTACCCACAGCCCGTTAATGGATTGCGTGGCCCAAACCAAAGCGGTTGGCCGGGCTATGGCCGCCAAAGATTTTGCCAAAGCCGTCGAACTGCGCGGGCAAAGTTTCAGCCACAGCTTCCGCATTTTTCGCACCCTGGCCCGCGCCCTGCCCCATAAAATTCCGCCCGGCCGGCGCCGGCTGCGGCTGGCGATAATCCATGCCGGTGGCCCGGCGCCGGGTATGAACACCGCCGTGCGGGTGGCCGCCCGGTTAAGCGTCGATAAGGGACACCTTGTTTGGGGCATTCGGAACGGCTTTCAGGGGTTTGCGGCAGGCCAAATTGAAGAACTGGGCTGGATGAGCGTGGCCGGCTGGGCCACACGCGGCGGCGCGGAGCTGGGTACCAATCGAAAAGTGCCGCGCGGCAGCGACCTGTACGCCATCGCCCGCAACATCGAAAAACATCAAATAGACGGCCTGTTGATTATCGGCGGCTGGGCCGGGTATCAGGCCGCGTATCGAATGTACAGTGAACGCGGCAACTTTCCGGCCTTCAACATGCCCATTGTGTGCTTGCCCGCTTCCATTAATAACAACCTGCCCGGCTCTGATTTAAGCATTGGGGCCGACACCGCCCTGAACAGCATTGTGCAGGCCGTGGACAAAATCAAGCAATCGGCAGTGGCTTCGCGGCGCGTTTTTGTGGTGGAAGTGATGGGCCGTCATTGCGGCTACCTGGCCTTGATGAGCGGCTTTGCCACCGGCGCGGAGCGCGTTTATATGCACGAAGAAGGCATCACCCTGAAAGATATGCAGCAAGACCTGGATGATTTGATGACCGGCTTTCGCCGGGGCAAGCGGCTGGGCCTGATTATTCGCGGCGAACGGGCCAACGATATTTACGACACCAATTTTATCTGCAAACTCTTTGAGGAAGAGGGGGGCGATTTGTTCGAGGTGCGGCAGGCCATTTTGGGCCACCTGCAACAAGGCGGCGACCCTTCCCCCTTCGACCGTATTCAGGCCACCCGCCTGGCCGCCGAGTGCATCGATCTTTTGCTTCGGGAAGCGGAAAACCCAACCCCCAACGCCTCGTTCATCGGGCTGGAAGAGGGGCAGGTTAAATTTCATGACCTGCAAGATATGCCTCGCATGGTTGACGAAGAGTTTCAGCGCCCGCGCAAACAATGGTGGATGGATTTGCGGCCCGTCGCCCGCATTTTGGCCCAACCGGCGCCCACGTCGACTTGCTAATGTTGCGGGTCGCGCCGAAAATGTGACCTACCTCAACACCAGCGGCAAATACAGGTGTCGATTCAGGGTGATGTACGCCAAATCTGCCGACACATTCCCCGCCCCGTCAATCAACTTCAATCGAAAATCGTCGCCCGACAGCGGGGGCAGGCCGGCCT
>JAJRUC010000091.1 GCA_024278015.1 Chloroflexota bacterium | reverse complement strand
TTGCTCTCTCCCACCGGATTAATGGCCGCGCCGCTTTCCCACGAAATCACTTCCTCAAATTCGCCGGCCACCCAGCGCGCCAGCCGGTAGTAGCCGTCGCCGCTGACGGCAATCTGGTAAAAATTATCGGCATCCTGATAGCGACACAACAGCCCGTATTCGTTGTCGGCGGGGCCGTCGGTTTGGCGGGTATCCACATCAACAACCACATCGCTCCACGTCTCATTCATTTTTGACCAAACCAGATAGTTTGTTTCAAAAACCTGAAGGTAATATTCGCCGTCGCTGAAGAAATAATTGGCTTCCGCGCTCTGTTCTTCCGGCCAACCGGCCTCATTAGCGGAAAAATCATCGTAAAAGAGGGGGTCGCCGGCAGTGGCCGAATCGGGACGGGTCACCACCAGGTCATCGAAATTAATTTGCACCCCTTTTTCATCATACGTACCGGCCACCAACGCAATCTGGCCGTACTTCAAACTGGCATCCATCACGCCGGCCAACAACATATCGTTGGCGTACAGGCTCAGGGTCTCGCCCACGCACTCCGCCCGAATACGGTTGGAGGCCGCGCCGGTATTGACCAGATTCGAGCTGGTCCAATCTACCAGCATGGTTGCCTCCCCGTTCAAATAGCGGCTGATGGCGTATGTGCCGTCGCTGCCCAGTTGCAAAAAGTAGTAATTTTCAGCGTCCTGATAGCGACACATCACCCCGTAATTGTTGGTATCCGGCCCGGCCACCTTGTGGGCCGTCACTTCGATGACGGCATCGCCCAGCGCGGTTTCGTGCGTTGACCAGGCATCGGTCTGCACATCGTCCACAACGATAAAAAACTCGCCGTCCTGAACCCCGCGCCGAATTTGGTCACTGCTTTCCGTGTTCCAGCCGGAATCTGCCGCGCTGAAATCATCCTGAAAGACGATGCTGCCGGGCCGGGCCGGCGTTTCTTCCGCACCGGCCATTTTTCTGGAACCGCCGGGCTCGCGCACCCGCAAATCATCAAAGCAAATCAGCACTTCCGGCTCGGTATAACTGCTGGCAATCAAACCGATGCTGCCGCCGCTAAAGGTTTGGTCTTTCAGCGAACCGATTTGTACGCCGTTCACCAAAAAGCTGTAGCTGGCGGCTTGCATCACTACCGCCACCTGATTTTTGCCGGTTTGGGTATTGATGACGGACGATTGCGTCCAGTCAATCAAGGTAGACCAAACGCCGTCCTCCAGCTTGTTGACCACGTAATAGCCGTCGCTGCTGATTTCAAAACTGTAAAAATTTTTCGGATTTTGATACCGAAAAATCAGGCCGAAACTGTTATCGGCCGGGCCGCTCAGTTTGCGGGTTTCAACCTGCACATCGGCGGCCTCAAATTCAGCGGCAATGGTCGTCCAGCGATAATCGCCGCTGTCATTTACGGCCAGCGCCAGTTCCCCATCCGCAATCAAGGCGCCGTCCGGCATTTGCCATTGGCCGTCATCGGCGGAAAAATCGTCGGCGAACAGGGTTTCGCCGGGGTTATCCGGCAGGCTGATGGGCGAGCGCCGGGGCGGTTCCTCTTCCGCCTGGGCCACGGGCCGGCCGCTCAGGGCCTGGGCAATGAGGGGTTTCGCCAGATTGATAGGCCGCAAGGCATTGATAAACCCGCCGGTGGGGATGCAGGCGTCGCGGCTGTCAACCACGCCGTCGGCGTTGGTATCGGCCAGCACCCGGCAATCGACAATTTCGTCGTTGCCGCCGTAGCCCAACTGGGTGGGCACGCCGATGAGCCGCCCCTGGACATCGATACCCGCCCCGCCGCTGTTCCCGCCGGCAATGGTGGCGCTGGTTTTAATGTAGGCCCGGCCCTTAACGCCCGGTTCATTGGTAAAGCCGGCCACTTCGCCGCTGGTCAGGGTAATCGTTTCGCCGCCGATGCCGGGATAACCCAGAATACGCAGGGAAGACCCCAGGCCCACTTCGTCGGAGTTGCCCAAATCCATCACCGGCAAATCCAATACTTCCGGTTCAATGGCGTTGCCGTTCACGTCGGCCACAATCCGAATGACGGCCAAATCCAGCGTCTCGTCAACCACCACGGTTTCCGCCTCGTAAGCGGGCTGGGGGGGTTCATCTTCAGATATGGTCAGCGACACCAGCAGCCCGTACACGGTGTAATATTTGTCAGACAGCACTACGTGGGCATTGGTCAAAATATACCCGTCCGGCGAAATAATGGAGCCGGAGCCGCTCCACAACAAATCCCGGTTCTCGTCCAGCGTCCATATCTGCACCACAGAATCAATGGGCAGAGAATGGTCGGGCCGGGCCGCGTCGGCAGACGGACCGGGTTGCGGCGTGGCGGTTTGCGCAGAGACGGTGGCTGTGGGGGCCGCCGCTTCGGTGACGACGGCAGCCGGCGCGGGCGTTTGAGTCAGGTTGGTTACCCGGCTGCCCAATCCGCAGGCAACGCTGATGCTGACTAAACCAATTAACAAAATCGTGGTTAATTTTAGCGATTGATTTTTCATGATTGTATCATCTTTTTTGACATAGTGTCTATCCGTAAATTAATTACGCCGGGTGATGGTCAGGCCAGTTGAGGTTGAAAACAACCGGATTCGCGCTTTTTAC
>JAJRUC010000004.1 GCA_024278015.1 Chloroflexota bacterium | reverse complement strand
GGGCGTGTGCGGCGGGTTGACCCGCGTATTTGTGGAACGTTGGCCCGCAGCCGATACCATCGTTTCGCAATTACTGGCCGCGATGCAACAAAAGAAGCCGGTGGCTTTGGCCACGGTTATCGCCGCCCCGAAGACATTCGAGGTGACGGTTGGCCGGCGCGCCCTGTTTGGGCAAAATGACGCTCCCGCGCCCAAAATGGATTTGGGCCGGTGGACAGCGGCATTTCAGGCCGATGCGGCTGCGGCCATGCAAGTCGGGCAATCGAAACTGTTTACGTATGCGGACGGCGCGTTGTCAATTTTTGTGGAAACGCCCCGGCCGCCGCCCACTTTGCTCATTGTGGGGGCCGGACATGTGGCCCAACCGCTGGCCCGGTTGGGCGCGATGCTTGGCTTTGAGGTGACGGTTATTGATGACCGCCCCGCTTTTGCCACGGCGGAACGGTTTCCCGCCGCCTCGGAAACTATCGTGGCCCCCTTTGCAGACGCGCTGCAAGACCGGCCCCTTGATGACAACACATTTGTGGTGCTGGTCACGCGCGGGCACACCTTCGATGCCGCCTGTCTGCGAATTATCCTGAACACGCCGGCCCGGTATATCGGTATGATTGGCAGCAAACGGCGCATCAAAGCGGTGTTCGGCCTGCTTAAGCGGGAAGGCGACATCCTGCCCGCCGCCATCAAGCGCGTACACGCGCCCATCGGTCTGGACATCGGCGCGGAAACGCCCGCCGAAATTGCCGTCGGCATTATGGCCGAAATGATTAACCTGTACCGTGGGGGCCGGGCCGAACCACTTTCTGTCGCCTTGCGCCGCGATGCTCGCCTGCCGCTGCATCCCGGCAGAGTGTTGTAGCCGGAGTTGCCCCAAAGGTCTGTTATGTCCAATTTTATTGTTGCCACCGTTCAACAGCAAACAAAAATATTTGAGGCGCCGCTGGATTATCAGGTAGACATCTTCAAATTTCTGGAGCAAGCCCAGGCCAAAAAAGCGCAATTGGTGGTCTTTCCGGCCTTAACGCCCCTGATGCTGGTTCCGCCCCTGATTTCTGAAAGCAAGTTACGGCTTTTAAGGAAGCGCACCGAAAATCAGGAATACGGCAGCGGTCTGGTGGGGAAATTGCTGGAAAAAGCCATCGCCGCCGCCTCGCAAGTGGTCGGCGGTTTTCGCAGCGGGCTGCTCTCCCTGCTTAAAGACTATCCCGATGAAATTTACGAAGCCTACATCGACCTGTTCAGCGCGGCGGCCCTTAAATACCAAACCACCATCGTGGCCGGCAGCTTTTATTTGCGCGAGCATATCGACAGCAACAGCGCTCACATCGCCTACGTTTTTGGCCCCAACGGCATGATTTTGGGCCGGCAGGAAAAAGTCCACCTGACCCCCAACGAAATGAAGTTTTGCCATGCAGGCACGGGTTTTCAAGTTATAGAAACGCCGGTCGGCCGGGTGGGAATTTTGATTGGCGAAGACGTGCTGTACCCGGAAAGCAGCCGTATTCTGGCCTATCAGGGCGCAGAAATTTTAATCGGCCTGACCGCCCCCGCCGGCCTTGCCGCCTGCAACCAGATGCGGACGGCCTTTCAGGCGCGGGTGGATGAGAATGAACTCTTTGGCCTGCAAAGCGCCTTAACCGGCGAAAATTTGCTTCAACCCAGCGGGCCGGCCCTGGTCGGCAAATCGGCGGTCTTTCAGCCCTTCCGGCTTTCTGCCAATGGCGACGGTCTGGTGGCGGAAGCCGCCCGCCCCGACGGCGAAGAATTGACCATCGGCCGGTTAAACCTGGAACATCTGAAAGATTACTGGATACGGCCCAGACCCCGGTTGCGCCAAACAATTCGGCCCGCCGCATATCAAACGCTGGTGAATGCCTACACCGCTCAAAAGACATTAGACCAACTTTACTGGAACCCGTCCACCGATTAGTTCGATTCCAACCTGCCGGATGAGGCCGATTCATCCGTTTTGCCGGGCCACGTCATCTCGTCCCGCTCACCCGTTGATGACGCGGCTCTGTATTCCCCTTTCGTCGATGACGCGGAATAGATCTGATGGATATAATGATACAAGCTGGTTTGAAAATTTTGTGAATACGCAGGAGTCTGTTGAATGAAAAATTTTTTTAGCGCTATGTTCACCAATGCCGGCATCGCCGGAGAAATTTTGTCCTTTCTGTGGCAGCGAAAACTCTGGTGGCTTATTCCGATGGTGGCTACGCTCCTGATTATCGGTCTGGCCCTGATTTTCGCTTCCGCTTCGGGGGTGGCGCCGTTTATTTACACCCTCTTCTAAACCTGAATTCGGAGTTTATTGTATGAACAGTCTGAAGAAAATTTGGCAGGGATGGCTGGCCTTTGGCCGCTTTTTGGGTAATTTGGTGGGCCGCATCGTCCTTTCGGTTTTTTATTTTACGATAATGCTGCCGTTTAGCCTGGGTGTAACCCTGTTCGGCGACGCCCTGAAGCTCAAAGAGAAGCGCCGGGCGTTTTGGCTTAATCGCCAAACGCCGCCGACCTCGCTGGAAGAAGCCCGCCGTCAATTTTAGAACACAGATTCAAAGGATTGGGAATGAATATTCTGGGTATATCTTGCTACTATCACGATTCTGCCGCCGCCCTGCTGATGGATGGTCTGCTGGTGGCCGCCGCCGCCGAAGAACGCTTTAGCCGCAAAAAACACGATAACGGCTATCCGGAGCAGGCCATTCAATTTTGTTTGCAACAGGGGGGGCTAATCGCCGCCGATTTGGATTACGTGGTCTTTTATGAAAAACCCCTGCAAAAATTTGAGCGAATTTTAATGACCAGCCTGGGCGGATTTCCCCAGGCGTGGAGAATTTTTCGGGAAGCGATGGTGGCCTGGTTTGATGAAAAGCTGTGGATTAAAAGCCAACTTCAAACCCGCATCGGCGTGCCGGTGAAAAAAATCCTCTTTGTCGAACACCACCTCTCGCACGCCGCCAGCGCCATGTTCACCTCTCCGTTTGAGGAGGCCGCCGTCCTGACCATCGACGGCGTGGGCGAATGGACTACCGCCGCCATGGGGCAGGCCACCGCCACCTTCAACGGCAACGGCCAAAACAGCATCCGCCTTGATAAAGAAATTCGCTTTCCCCACTCGCTGGGGCTGCTCTATTCCGCCTTCACCGCCTATCTTGGCTTTCGGGTGAACAACGGCGAATACAAGGTGATGGGCATGGCCCCTTACGGCCAACCCAATTACATGGACGACGTGTATAAAGTCGTTTCGGTGGACGATGAAGGCGGCCTGCAACTGAACATGGATTACTTCAGCTTCCATCGTTCCACCAGACACACCTTCAGCCAAAAATTTGTTGATCTGTTCGGCCCGGCCCGCACGCCCGAAGCCGAATTTTTTACCGCCACCACCCACCCCAATCGAGACCATCCCCACTGGACGGACGCTGTGGCGGCCCAAAACCGGAAATACGCCGATATTGCCGCCGGCATCCAGCGCGTAACCGAAGAGACGGTCTTGAAGATGGCGCGGGCCGCGCACGCGCATACCGGCTCCAAAAACCTGGTTATGGCCGGGGGCGTGGCCCTGAACAGCGTAGCCAACGGCCGTATTGTGCGCGAAGGCCCCTTTGAAAACGTGTTCATTCAACCGGCCGCCGGTGATTCGGGGGCAGCGTTGGGGGCCGCCCTGTACGTTTATCACGTAATTTTGGGCCGACCGCGCAAATTTGTGATGCAGCACGCCTACTGGGGCGCGGAATATTCGGAGGCGGAGATGCAAGCCGCCATTGCAGAAAGCGGTTTTGCCTACGAAAAAATTGACGACGCCGACCGCATGGGCCAACGCGCCGTTGACGCCATCCTCGATGAGCGCGTGGTGGCCCTGTATCAGGGCCGTTTTGAGTGGGGGCCGCGCGCGTTGGGCAATCGCTCTATCCTGGCCGACCCCCGTCGGGAGGAAATGAAGGAGATTGTCAATACAAAAATCAAGTTCCGGGAGCCGTTCCGGCCCTTTGCCCCGGTAGTGCCGGCTGAAAAAGCCGCCGATTACTTCGCCACGCCCAACATCGGCCAAAACCTGCTGGCCCCGTACATGCTGATGGTCTCTCCCATTGTAAAAGAGAAGCAATCGCAAATAAAAGCGGTCAACCACAACGGCACAGGCCGCCTGCAAAGCATCAAGCGGGCCTCAAATCCGCTGTATTACGGCATCATCGAAAAATTCGGGCAGGCCACCGGCGTCGATGTGCTGTTGAACACCTCGTTTAACCTGCGCGGCGAGCCGATTGTCAATACCCCCCAAAACGCCCTGAACACGTTCAGAAAATCGGATATTGACCAGTTGGTGATGGGGAATTTTTTGGTGAAGAAATAATAGCGCGTCAAATTAACCCCTTCCCCGGCCTCCCCCTAAAAGGGAGGAGCGAGGGGAGGGTGACATTCGGGGAAATGATGCCCACCGAAAAAGAAAAGATGCTCCGGTCTGAATTGTATAATGCCGCCGACCCCCAACTGGTTTCAGAACGCCGCCGGGCCAGAGACCTGTTGCGACAGTTGAACGCCACGCTGGAGACAACCCCGGCGGGGCGGCAGGCGCTGCTGGCCGAATTGTTCGGCGCGGTGGGCGACAATGTGGAGTTGCAACCCCCCTTCTTTTGCGATTACGGCCGCAATATTACTTTGGGCGATAACGTCTATTTTAACTTCAATTGCTCTATTCTGGACCCCGCGCCGGTGAGAATCGGCAACGATGTGATGTTTGGCCCCAACGTGCAAATTTACACCGCCACCCATCCTTTGGGCCACAACAAGCGCCGCATCGGCCTGGAAGCGGGCCGGCCGATAACCATCGGCGATGATGTGTGGGTGGGCGGCGGGGCCATCATTTGCCCCGGCGTGACCATCGGGGCGGGCAGCGCCATTGGGGCGGGCAGCGTGGTTACCACAGACATCCCGCCCGGCGCGCTGGCCGTCGGCAACCCCTGCCGGCCCATCCGGGCCATAGACCCCCACCAGGATTAAATTTTCCGTTACACCCTGTCCACATCGTGCGAGTGGCTCTCTCGCCGGCCCGCCGGGGTGATTTCTACAAATTCGGCGTTTGCCCATAATTCCGGAATGGTGCGCGCCCCGCCGTAACTCATGCCGGAACGCAGCCCGCCGACCATCTGGTACAGCACTTCGCCCACATGGCCCCGGTACGGCACCACGGCTTCAATGCCTTCCGGCACCACCTTGTCCCAATCCTGCTGACTTTCCGCGCTTTCATCGGCCGGCGTTTCGGCGGCCCGGCGGCCCATGGCCGCCCCCAGCGAGGCCATGCCCCGCACTACCTTGAATTTTTGCCCGTTGCGAATGACCGTCGCCCCCGGCGATTCCTCCGTCCCGGCAAACATGCTGCCTATCATCACCGCCGCCGCGCCCGCGGCCAGGGCCTTGACCATATCGCCGGACATTTTGAGGCCGCCGTCGGCGATGACGGGGATGTTGCGGCCCGCTTCTTTCACGCCCGAAACGCTGTCCATAATGGCCGTCAGTTGCGGTACGCCGAAGCCGGTCACAATGCGGGTGGTGCAAATAGAGCCGGGGCCAACGCCCACCTTAACAGCATCCACCCCCGCCATAGCCAGGTCATACGCCCCCGCTTTAGAGGCCACGTTGCCGGCAATAATTTGCGCCGACGGGAATTTTTGGTGCAGCGTCTCAATCATCTTCAGGCAGTGGTCGGCGTGGCCGTGGGCAATATCCAGCACCAGCGCATCGGCGCCGGCCTCTGTCAGCGCGGCGGTGCGCTCAATGTCGTTGGCCTGCACCCCAATGGCCGCCCCCACCCGCAAGCGGCCTTTTTCATCGGTGGTGGCGTCGGGGTGTCGATTTTGTTTCAGAATATCCTGGGCCGTAATCAGCCCAACCAGCTTGCCCGCGTCATCTACCACGGGCAGTTTTTCCAGACGCATACTGTGCAACATCTCCCGCGCTTTCTCAATCGAAATTCCCGGCGAAGCGGTGATAAGTTCATCGGGCGGAGTCATCACCGATTCAACCGGCGCGTTGCGGTCCGGGGCCAGGCGCACATCGCGTTGAGTGACCAGGCCCACCAGTTCGTCCCCGCCGTTGCGAACCACCAGCCCGCCCACGTCAAACTCGTCCATAATGGCCCGCGCCCGGCCCACCGTATCGCGCCGGCTGATGGTGCGCGGGTGTTCCACCATAAAGCCCTCGGCCCGTTTAACGCGCCGCACCTGCTGCACCTGCTGCTCAATGGTCATAAATCGGTGGATGATGCCGATGCCCCCGGCCCGGGCCATTGCAATTGCCATGCCGGCCTCGGTCACGGTATCCATGTTGGCGCTGATGACGGGAATGCGCATGCTGATGGCCGGCGTGAGGCGGGTGGCGGTGTTCACATCGTTGCGCGAGCGAATGGCCGACCGCTGCGGCACCAGCAACACATCATCGAAGGTTAATCCTTTGGCTTGTCTGATTTTCATTGTATCCCCCTAACTCTACGCGGGTATTTTTCAGGCGGCAGGAGTATAGCACACCCCGGCCCAAAAAGGAAACGCAATTTTGACGTATCGATGAGTTTCGATATAATAAACGTATTGAAAGGTATCGATATGTCATCGGACAATATTAACCCGGTTGAATTTGCCAAAGCGCTGGCAGACAGCACCCGCCAGCGAATAATGAGCCTGTGCTGTTGTTGCTGGTTGAGCGTGAACGAAATTGTGGCTGCCCTGGACGACGTTTCCCAGCCGACGGTATCGCATCATTTGAACGTGCTGCGGACGGCGGGGCTGGTATTTGTGCGCCGGGAGGGGAAGCAGGCGTTCTATTCGCTTAATCAGGAACGGATTGCCGCCGGCTGCTGCACCCTGGCCGGAGATTTTGCCCCCGACAGGCCGGTGTTTCAGCTATTTGATGGGGAGTAATATTTTTTGCGATAATACATCGATACATATAAATATATCTATCTAAAAAGGAGTTTGACAATGAAAGACACGCAATCTTCAGCCAGTGATATTCGAACCGTGGTGCGGGAGCGATACGGCAGCTTTGCCGAAAAAGTAGCCGCCGGAGAACCGGCCTCGTGTTGCGGTTCCGGGGCGGGGGCTTCATCGTGTTGCGGCGGCGAGGTTGACGCCGTGAAAATAGGCGAGGCGGTTTCGCTGTACGACGAAGCCCAAAACGTGACTGACCTGCCCAATTCGGTGACGGACATGTCGCTTGGCTGCGGCGACCCGGTGACCCTGGCCGCGCTGCAACCGGGCCAAACGGTGGTCGATTTGGGTTCGGGCGGGGGCATTGATTGTTTTTTGGCGGCAAGGCAGGTTGGCCCCACCGGGCGGGTTATCGGCGTGGATATGACCCCGGCCATGCTGGAGCGGGCGCGGGCCAATCGGGAGCAATTGGGGTTCGACAACGTGGAATTCCGGCTGGGGGAGATTGAACATTTGCCGGTTGAAAACGGCGTGGCCGATGTGATTATTTCCAACTG
>JAJRUC010000090.1 GCA_024278015.1 Chloroflexota bacterium | reverse complement strand
GTGGCCGATGTAAAATTTGAAGACCTCTCGGAAGCGTGCGGCTACCCCAAAACCGACGACTTTCTGGCGGCCATCGGCTATAACGATATATCGCTGCACACCGTCATCAAACGCGCGCTGGAATTAACCACCACGCCCAAAGACATTCCCGAAGAACCCGTCGCCATCCCCGTCTCTTCGCCCTCTCCCTTGCCCAAAGACAGCGTCACCGTGGCCGGAGTAAGCGATTTGCTGACCAACATGGCCCGCTGTTGCAACCCGGTGCCGGGCGATTCCATCATCGGCTACATTACCAGAGGCCGGGGCGTGACCATTCATCGCCGGGATTGCCCCAACATGCTGCGCACCAACGAAAGAGACCGGTTGATTCAGGTGAGCTGGGGCGCCAAGGAAGAACAGCAAACCTACCCCGTTGTGCTTATTGTGCAAGCCTTCGACCGGCGCGCCCTGATGCGCGATATTTCAGATGTGATTGCCAACGAGCAAATCAACATCACCAACATCGGCGTTGACGTAAAAAACTTCATCGCCACCGTCAACATTACTATGGAAGTGACTCACCTGTCGCAACTGAAAAAAATCATGGATAAGCTGGACCAGTTGCCCAACATCATCGAAGTCAGTCGAAAAAGGTAGCCCGCTATGGACGATTGCATCACCATTGCCGAAAATGAACGCCGGTTTGTGGCTCAGGAACTGCACGATAACGCCGCCCAAACCCTGCTGCAAATTAATATGCAGGCCGGAATTTGCAAAAAACTTCTGGAAATGGGTCAGGTTGATAACACCGTAGCCGAATTAGACATGCTGGAGCAACAAATAACCACCGTCTCCCGGCAAATCCGGGAACTTATCAGCGATTTGCGCCCCCCCCGCAGCGATGACGGCGACTTTCCGTCGATGCTGCGCGACCTCATTGAAACGCACCACCAGCGCGGCGGGCCGCCCGTCAACCTTTCTGCCCCGGACCACATCCCCCTGTTCGGCGCCGAGCGCCTGGCCCTGAGCCGCATCATCCAGGAAATTTTGCTGAACACGCGCAAACACGCCCAGGCCACCGGCGTAGACCTGACCATCACCACCAGCGCCAATCGCCTGCAATTAACCGTGGTTGACGACGGCATCGGCTTCGACGACGCCCTCATCCCCAACCCCCTGGCCGAAACAGGGGGCGCGGGTATGGTCAATATGCACATTCGGGCCGGGGCTATCGGCGGCGAACTGGAAGTCAAATCAAAAATCAACCACGGCACAATGATACAGGTCACATTCCCCCTATGAAAATATTCACCTATATTCTGGCTGTCCTCATCGGTATGCTGGGTCTCAGGCTGCTGCTAACTAGCGTCAAAGCCGCCATCTTCTTCCTGAAGCGGGATGCTGTTTCACCCAAAGCCAAAAGTCTGCTGTTTAGAGATGTGGCGCTGGGAATTCTGTTTCTGATTCTGGCCTTCGCCATGGTCACTTAACCCCTCGGCGCAGAAAATTTCTTTGCCCATTTCGCCTGATTGTGATACACTCGCCCCCTGTCTGCTGCCGGGCCGGCCGCAGCAGATACCGGCCTGTCGCCCGAAAAAATTAGCCCCGAAAGTTGAACACACTATGACATGGAAAAAATATTTAACCGATTACAACGAAGGGCTGGGCGTAGTCTACGAGCGTTTTGTCCTCAATAATTTTTTAACCGCGCTGGTAGAAAAGCACCCCGTCGAAACCGTACTGGAAGCGCCCCTGTTCGGCATGGCCGGGGTCAGCGGCCTCAACTCCTACTGGCTTGCCAAAATGGGCAAGCAGGTTACGCTGGTAGACGATGACGCCTTCCGGCTGGACGGCGTTAAGCGCATTTGGGGCGAATTGCAAACTCCGGCCACCTTCATCCGGCACACCGACTGGGCGCATTTGCCCTTTGAAGACAACGCCTTTGATATGACGTGGGAGTGGGCCGGGCTGTGGTATTTGCCCAACGCCGAAGCCCTGCTGAAAGAACTGGCGCGCGTCTCCGGAAACCTGGTCTTTGTGGCGATGCCGAACAATATTCAAATCGGCTACCAATTACGAAAATACGTCATTGACCGCGATTTTTTTAACACGGTGGATGAACGCTGGGTGAACATGCGGCGCATCAAACAGACGCTGGCGGCTGCGGGCCTGACGTTCATTGATGAAGGCGTGCTGGATGTGCCCCCCTGGCCCGACACCGTCATGCCCGCCGCCGATGTGCTGAAACGGCTCGGCATTAAAAGCAAAAAACTGGAATCGCAATTTACGGGCGAAGGCTGGACGTGGAGTACGATGGCTTACTATCTGGGCAAACAACCCGATTTGTATGACCGGGTCATCAAATACGCCTGGCTTGACCACGCCCCCGTCCCGTGGCAAATCAAAACCATCTGGGCGCATCATCGCTATGTAGTAGGGAAAGTGGCAGGGTAGCAAGATGTTTACTCAGCATACGGAAAATGAAACTACTCATCCCCCCCTTAATCCCCCCTCAAGAGGGGGGAGATACTCCCTTCCCCGCAGGCGGGGGAGGGGTGCGGCAATCCACCGGCAACCGGCACGTTTGATTTCCCTTCCCCGCAGGCGGGGGAGGGGCCGGGAGGGGGTAAAAACAGAAAAAGGGCGCTGTTTTCGGTCACAACTGTTTATACCTGAGTAAATACATGGCAAGTTACGAGGATTCAGTGTTGTACAAACTATCCAAACAAATGGCGGTTGAAACTCAAACGAAAGCCCATCTGGAACTTTTGCGCGAAACCCGGTCTTTGTCGGCAAACCGAGTCCGGGTAGTGGTCAAACCGCAAGTGATGGAGGATGTCATTGCGAGCAGAGCGAAGCAATCTCCGCGTGACAAACCCGAAGATTGCTTCGCCCCTGCGGGTCTCACAATGACAGGTTAAAAAACATCAGGTTTTTGTTATTTTATGACGCATTTGAGTATGTCAACCCAAAACAAGTGTAACCTTGCAACCCTGGAGCCTTGACATGAAAATTCTGGTCACCGGCGCTGCCGGATTCATCGGCAGCCACTTAACCGAAACGCTTCTCAAGCGGGGCGATACGGTCATCGCCATTGATAATTTTAACGATTATTACAGCCCGGCCCGCAAACGGGCGAATATTGCCCCGTTTCTGGAAAATCCGCGCTACCACCTGCACGAACTTGATTTCAGCGAGCGCGCCCCGGTGGAAGCCGTCTTTTCCCAACATCGGCCCGCTGCCGTGGCCCATTTGGGGGCGATGGGCAGCGTGCGCTATTCCGTCAAACATCCGCACCTGTACACCCGCGTCAATATCGTCGGCTCGGTGAACGTGCTGGACGCGGCCCAACAAGTTGGCGCGCAAAATTTTGTATTTGCCTCCACATCATCGGTGTACGGCCAAACCAACCAAATTCCCTTTGTGGAATCGCAGCCCACCGATTTCCCCCTCGCGCCGTATCCCGCCGGCAAAAAGGCGGTGGAAGCGATGGGCTACGCCTATCACAATATGCACGGGCTGAATTTCACCGCCCTGCGTTTTTTCAACGTGTACGGCCCCAGGGGTCGGCCCGATATGATGCCGTATATTGTTACCGAAAAGCTGGTGAAGCGGGAGGAAATTACGTTGTTTGATAACGGCCGTATGCGCCGCGACTGGACCTTCATTGATGACATCATCGCCGGGGTAGTGGCGGCCATTGACCGTCCGCTGGGGTATGAGCGCATCAATCTGGGGCGCGGCGAGCCGGTATGGATGACCGATTTCATCGAAATTCTGGAAGAACTCACCGGCCAAAAAGCCGACATCAAGGCCGTGCCCGCCCCCGCCAGCGAGCCGAAAGTGACCTTCGCCAATGTGGATAAAGCCCGCCGCCTGCTGGGATACCACCCGCACACCTCCATCGCCGATGGGCTGGCGGCGTTTTGGGCGTGGTATCGGCAGGCGGTCAGACCGGAATGACCTCGCTCACATCAAAATAAATATGGGATAAACATTTTTGTCCGCTTCATGTAATGCCGGTAGTCATCACCAAAAAAGCGGATATTCTCGGCTTCTTCGATTCGGACGGTCATCACCAGAAAGACCGTCGCCAGCCCGGCCACAGCAACGCCCACCCAGGCGAGCCGTTTGAAAAACACCCCCCACGTCAAAAACAGCAGTGAGCTGTAAAGCGGATGCCGAATATATCGGTACAGCCCCGTTGTCACCAATTCGGTTGTCTTTTCAAATCCCAACAGCGACGCATCCTCTCGCGCGTCGTCCGGCTGGCCCGCACCGCGCAACAATTGCACCCCCACCCCAACCAATACAAGGGAGACAGTGAGCAGCCCCCACGAAACAAGTTGATGGATGCTGAAGGGTGCGGCAAACCAGACATCGAGATTGAGCAGAAACAGCACCACAATGGCTTCCCAAGCGAGAAATCGATAAAGGCCGTGAAAACGGAGGCTTCGCAACGAAGGCCACGACACCCACACAAGTCCGGCAGAGGCAAGAACAAAAATAATCACCTTAAGCTGAATTGACATCATTTCCCCCTAAAAAACCTGCCATACCTTGCAAGGACGGCTTGCGAGCCGCCCCTACGTTGGCCATCACTCCGCCTCTTCCGGCAGGGCGTAGGCGGGCAGGGTGATACTTTGCGAAAAATCGCCATCCTGATAAACCACCCGCCACGAGGGCAGCCAGGCCAGGGCCACCAGTCTGATATTCACGTCGGTGCGGCGGGGGGCAATTTCATCGGTGGCAAGTTGGTTCAGGCGCGAAACCCAGTTTTGGGTGATTTCTTCCGTGGCCTCTTTCAATTCGGCTTCCAG
>JAJRUC010000089.1 GCA_024278015.1 Chloroflexota bacterium | reverse complement strand
GGTAATGATGGTGTTATTAAAGGTGGCGTAAATATAAGCATTCCCGGAAGGAATATTCTTCCGTTCTTTGCGGGCCACCCGCCGGCCTTGAGTTCTCTTTTTTGCCATTAACCTGATTCCTCCGAATTATTACAACCCACTATCAATTATTTACGCGCCCGTTTCTTGCCGGCAACCGTCTTTCTGCTGCCGCGACGAGTCCGCGCATTGGTTCTGGTTCGTTGACCATGCACCGGCAAATTCCGTCGATGGCGCAAGCCGCGATAGCACCCGATTTCCTGCAATCGCTTGATGTTCATGCCAATTTCCCGACGCAAATCCCCCTCAATACGATGGTAATCCTTGTCGATGATTTCGCGCAATCGACTCAATTCTTCGTCTGATAAATCCTTTACCCGAACATCAAAGTCAATGCCCGCTTTTTTTAAAATTTCCTGACTGGTATGTTTGCCAATGCCAAAAATATAAGTCAGAGAAATTTCAACTCTTTTGTTTGGGGGAATATCAACACCTGCAATACGTGCCATACTCTGTTCTCCTTACTTTTTTATCCCTGACGCTGTTTGTGCCGGGGATTTTCGCAAATAACCCGCACGACACCTCTGCGTTTAATAATTTTACATTTGTCACAACGACGTTTTACTGAGGGTTTTACTTTCATCATTCTATCCTTGTTTCACTAAAACAACCTTAACTTACAGTTGGGTTAAAATCTGCGGCTCACCATTGACCACGGCAATGGTATGCTCAAAATGGGCAGACAATTTACCATCTTCTGTTACAACCGTCCAGTTATCATCCAGCACACGGGTTCCGGGCAACCCCAGATTGACCATTGGTTCCAAAGCGATGGTCATCCCCTGTTTAAGGGGAACACCCCGGTGCTTTTTGCCGTAATTGGGCACTTGCGGGTCTTCGTGCATGGTACGGCCTACGCCGTGCCCGGTATAGGCCCGCACCACCCCGTAGCCGTACTGTTCAATGTGGGCCTGGATGGCGGCAGAAATATCGCCGGCCCGATGGCCCACCCGCGCTTGCTTAATGCCCACATACAGCGCCTGTTCAGTTACATCCAACAGCCGGCGGGCTTCGGGTGAAATTCGACCGACCGGCACGGTCAAGGCCGCATCGCTGACCCACCCCTTGTAGGTCACGCCGCAATCAATGCTGATAATATCGCCCTCTTTTAACACCCGCTTCGGGCTGGGAATACCATGTACCAGTTCCTCGTTAATAGAGGTGGTAATGCAGGCCGGAAACCCCCGGTAGCCTTTAAATGCAGGCAGACCATTATTCTTTTTGATGAGCTTTTCGGCCAAAGCATCAAGCCTGGCTGTTGTCACTCCGGGTTTAACGGCCTGGGCCAGTTCGGCCAGAATACCGGCCAGAATTCGCCCGGATTGACGCATCAAGTCTATTTCTTTAGCCGATTTCAATATAATCATGCCGGATAGTCTCTTGAACGACCGTTATTATTTTATGAAACCTTCGTAGTTTCTCATTGATAACTGGGCTTCAAGTTGCTTCATTGTGTCAAGAGCCACACCAACCACAATCAACAAGCCGGTACTGGTAATTAACAGCGAACTGGTTTGGCTGCCGGTGGAGCTTAATCCCGGAATAATTTGAGCAATCCAGGGTAAAATTGCCACCGCGCCCAAAAACAACGCGCCCACCAGCGTAATTCGACGCATAACGGCATTCAGGTAGTTTTCCGTGTTTCTCCCCGGACGCAAGCCCGGCACAAATCCGCCCTGCCGCTGCAAATTGTCAGAAAGGTTTTGCTGCTTAAAGACCACATCGGTGTAGAAGAAGGTAAACAACACCACCATAATAAAATAGGTAATCCAGTACGGCCACGCCCCGGAACGCGGGCTAAACCACTGCACCACAAACGCGGCGGCAGAGGCAATAGCCCCGTTAGAGGAGGCGGAAAAGAAACTGCCGATAGAGCTGGGGAAGATAAGGATTGATTGAGCAAAAATCAGCGGAATCATACCGGCGCTATTGACTTTTAAGGGGATATGGGAGCTTTGCCCGCCATAAACCTTGTTGCCCCGAACCCGCTTGCCGTATTGCACCGGTATTCGACGCTGGCCTTCGGTGATAATCACAATTCCCAAAATGGTGACGACGGTGATGATGATAAAAATGAACAGGGTGGCGTATTCGCCCAGGCTGATGAACTGATAAATTCGTCCGGGCATTCCGGCCACAATCCCGCCGAAGATGATAATCGACACCCCGTTGCCAATGCCCTGCTCGGAAATCTGTTCGCCCAACCAAATGGCAAACATACTGCCGGCTGTCATGGAAACGATAATAGCCAGCGACCCCAACGGATTGGTGACAAAGCTGAAGTTTTCGATGATGCCGGGAATACTTTGCTGAATAATGACCACCTGGCCATAGGCCTGCAAAGCGGCCAACGGAACCGTCAACCAGTGGGTGTACTGGTTCATTTTATTTTGACCCTGCTCGCCTTCTTTGGACAATTCTTCCAAAGCCGGAATCATGGGCGTGAGTAGCTGTAAAATAATGGAGGCCGTAATGTACGGGTAAACCCCCATCGCCAAAATGGAAAATCTGGATAGCACGCCACCGGAAAGCAGGTCCAGAAACTGTAAAATATTTGCACCGGCTTGCCCGCTGTTCAAAAATTGATTCAATACCTCTCGATTGACGCCGGGCACCGGCACTTGCGTAATGGCCCGATAGACAACCAGGATTAAAAGGGTAAAGACAATTTTTCGACGCAGGTCCGGTAACAGGAATGCGTTTTTTACGGCTTGAACCATGAGAGACCTCAATTAAAATTTGTTAGCGCAATTTGGGACGCGCTGGTTTGGGCAATACTTCATATGAGCCGCCGGCGGCTTCAATTTTTACGCGGGCAGCTTTAGAGACACGATGGGCTTTGATATGAAGCGGTTTGTCAAGTTCGCCTTCGGCCAAAATAGCCACGGCTTTTACGGATTTTTTAATGATACCGGCCTGAACCAATGTTTCCAGATTAACTTCATCGTTTTCGTTAAAGGCCGGGCTTAGGCGCTCCAGATTAATCGGCACAAATTTAATGCGCCAAATGTTGGTAAAGCCGACACCGCGCACAAAGGGCAGGCGTCGAACCAGCGGCAACTGACCGCCTTCAAAATACGGGCCTTTGCCCCCGCCAGAGCGAGCGCCCTGGCCTTTAATGCCGCGTCCGGCGGTTTTGCCTTTGCCGGAGCCGTGTCCACGGCCAACGCGCGTTCGCTTTTTGGTGCTACCTGGGGCCGGCTGCAATTCATGCAACTTCATTACCGCATACCTCCATCAAGCCAATCAACTAAACGTTGATTTCTGTGATTTCTAATAAGTGAGAAATTTTATTTACCATACCCCGAATAACCGGGGTATCCGGGCGTTCAACGGTTTGCCCGATTTTTCGCAAGCCCAACGCCTGCACAACGCTTCTTTGCTTTTTGGTGTAGCCGATGGGGCTTTTTACGAGCTTCACCTGTAATTTTTTTTGGCTACTGGTCATTTTTCCTGCTCCAGAAAGGTTGCACTCTTTCAACCGGCAGGCCGCGCTGTTGGGCAACGTAGGCCGGGTCCTGCATTTCGGTTAAGCCTTTCATAGTGGCTTTAACCACATTCAGGATATTGGCGCTGCCCTGACTTTTGGTCAGAATATCGCGCACCCCGGCGGCCTCTACCACAGCGCGCACTCCACCGCCGGCAATAACGCCGGTACCGGGCGAGGCCGGTTTGAGGAAGACTTTGGCCCCGGATTGTCGGGCTGTAATTTCGTGGGGCACCGTGGTGCCAATTAAAGGAATTTTCTTCATGGTGCGGCGGGCGCGTTCAGAAGCCTTACGGATTGCTTCCGGCACTTCACGGGCTTTGCCCACGCCAATGCCCACGCTGCCTTTGTTATCGCCAACCACTACCAACGCTCTAAAGCTGAAGCGTCGCCCCCCCTTGACCACCTTGGCGGTTCGGGCGATATGCACAACGCGCTCATCCAGTTCTTCAATTGCATCTTCAAACTCACGTTTTACCATTATCCCTCCAAACAATGACCGTTGTCCATCTGTCGGCGGTCATAGGGTATACTTTTACTTGAACCTAAAAATTGAGTCCTGCTTTTCTTGACGCTTCGGCCAATGCTTTAATGCGACCATGATATTTAAATCCACCTCTATCAAACACCACTTTGGTGACGCCTGCTTCCAAAGCGCGTTCGGCAACCAGTTTGCCCACTACCTGAGCTTGCGCTGATTTGTCTTTGCCGTCAATTAACGGTTTTGCTTCCTGGTCTACGGTAGAAGCAGAAACAAGGGTTGCCCCCTGGGTATCGTCAATCACTTGAGCATAGATGTGGTTTAAGCTGCGGTACACATTCAGACGTGGGCGGCCTGCCGTACCAAAGACAGTTTTACGCACACGCGCATGGCGTTTTTCTCTTGCCAACCGTTTTTTTGCTCGCTTCGCCATTTTTTATTCTCCGTACCTTGATTACTTGGCTTTGCCGGATTTGCCGGCTTTTCGTCGTACAACTTCGCCTTTATACCGAATACCCTTGCCTTTATATGGCTCCGGGGGGCGGGTTTTCCGAATACGCGCCGCTATTTCACCTACCAATTCTTTATTTATCCCTTTAACCGACAGGTTACGCCCACCTTTTTCAACTTCGTAATACACGTCTTTGACAGGTTCAAAAATAACAGGGTGCGAATAACCGACACTCAATACCAGGTTTTTCCCTTCCATCACGGCGCGATAGCCAACTCCTTGAATAACCAGGGCACGAGAGAATCCCGCGCTTACGCCCACAACCATATTGTTGACCAGCGCCCGCACCAGGCCGTGCAATTCTTTGTGGCGTCTTTGGTCCGATGGTCTGGAAACAACCACCTGATTGTTGTTGACCGCAATCGAAATCTCCGGCGAGAAGGTCTGCATCAACTGACCTTTGGGGCCGGTTACGGTTACTTCGTTATTATTCAGGGTAACTTTCACGTCTTTTGGAAGGGAGACGGGAATTTTTCCTATTCTAGCCATAATTCATCTTCCCCTTTACCAAACGTAACACAAAATTTCACCGCCAACACCCAGTCGGCGAGCTTTTCTTCCAGTCATAACCCCTTGCGGCGTGGTCATAATGGTAACGCCCAAACCACTGCGCACCCAGGGGATTTCACTTTTGCGCGTATACACCCGACGTCCGGGTTTGCTGACGCGCTGTATCCCGGAAATCACAAATTTGGGATGACGCTCTTTGGTATATTTCAAGGTGATGGTCAAGGTATCTTGCGGAGTGGCAGAGATTACCTTGTACCCCTTAATAAATCCTTCTTCTTTCAGAATTTTGGCAATGGCAACCAGAATTTTGGTGCTGGGCATTGCCACTGTACTTCGTTTTACCAAACCGGCATTGCGAATGCGCGTAAGCATATCGGCAATTGTATCAGTAACAGGCATTTGTTTACTCTCCTTGCAAGTAAGTAGTATCAGTTAAGCTGACTTACCAACTTGATTTAATCACGCCGGGAATCTGTCCTTTGTTTGCCATTTCTCTAAAGCAGATACGGCACAGGTCAAAGCGTCGCATGTAGGCGCGGGGGCGGCCACAACGGCTGCATCGATTGCGTACCCGAACGGCATATTTCCGGCGCTGTTCCCGATAAGTCATACATTTTTTGGCCATTAATTTTACTCCTGGTGCCGCTTAAAGGGCATACCTAATAATTTTAGCAAGCCACGGCCTTCTTCGTCGGTTTTAGCCGTGGTGACGATGGTAACTTCCATGCCGCGAATTTTGTCGATTTTATCGTAGTCAATTTCCGGCCAAACCAGTTGTTCTCTGAAACCGAGGGTATAGTTTCCCCGGCCGTCAAAGCTGTTCGGAGAAATACCCCGAAAGTCTCTTTGGCGCGGCAGGGCAATGCTCACCAGGCGGTCAAAGAAATCCCACATTCGATTACCGCGCAAGGTAACTTTTACGCCAATGGGGTTGCCTTCTCTTAATTTAAAGGTAGCAATTGATTTTTTGGCGCGGGTAATGACGGGGCGTTGGCCCGTAATTTTAACCAGGTCGCCAACGGCGCTATCCAGATATTTACTGTTTTGCAACGCTTCGCCCAACCCAATGTTCACCACAATTTTATCCAGGGTTGGCACTTGCATCACGTTGCCGTAGGCAAATTCTTCGCGGAGGGCCGGTAATACATCTTCCTTGTATAATTCTTTCATTCTGGGCATAACAGACACGTCTCCCTGCTTAATCAATGACGGCGTCACATTTTTTGCAAACGCGACGCTTTCGGCCATCTTCAATTTCAATTTTAACGCGGACGGGTTCGGCGCAACCGGGGCAAACCAGCATCACGTTAGAAACATGGATGGGCGCTTCAAATTCAATGATACCCGTCTGGGTTCGGGTTTGGCTGACAGGGCGCTGATGTTTTTTAACAATACGCACTCCGGCCACTACCACCCGGTCCTTGTTCGGCTCGCGTTTGGTTTGTTGGGTTTTACGGTTAATGTACCATCCCTTTTTTACTTCCATTACTTCGCCCTGAAGGCCCAAATCGTTGCCGGCAATAACTTGAACGGTATCACCCTTTTTAATTTTTTGCATCGTCCTGTACTCCTCTATCCAATGATTGCGGGCCTATAACACTTCCGGCGCCAAAGAGACAATTCTCATGAACCCTTTTTCACGTAGTTCACGGGCAACCGGGCCGAAGATGCGGGTGCCTTTGGGCGAATAGCCGTCACTATCCAGCAGCACGGCGGCGTTATCGTCAAAGCGAATGTGAGAACCATCGGTGCGGCCCACGCCTTTGGCGGTGCGGACAATAACCGCCTTCACAATTTCGCCTTTTTTAACGCCGCTATGAGGGGCGGCCTGTTTAATGGATGCCACGATAATATCGCCCAGGCTGCCGTATCTACGCCTGGAGCCGCCCATCACCTGGATACACAACAATTCCTTCGCGCCGGTATTATCCGCTACTTTCAATCGAGTTTCTTTCTGAATCATCGTACACTCCAATCTTCAACATACCGCCGAATTAGCCTTCGGCCCGTTTCAAAATTTCGGTCATAACCCACCGTTTCTCTTTGCTGATGGGTTTTGATTCGATGATTTGAACAATATCGCCAATGGCCGCAGCATTTTGCGCATCGTGAGCTTTATATTTTTTATTCAACTTAATCACTTTGCCATACATCGGATGACGCTTGGTGCGCTGCACCGTCACTACAACCGTCTTGTCCATTTTATCGCTTACAACGGTTCCAACCAGTACCTTTTTTCTTCCGTTGGACATTTATTCCTCCCCTACTGCTGCATTTTCTCTTGGGCGATGGTTTTTAACCGAGCGATGTCCCGTTTGACAACGGCTACTCGATTGTAGTCTTTTAGCCCTTGCGAAGCCAATTGAAAGCGAAGGTTAAAGAGTTCCTGATACGCCTCTTGTAGTTTCTGGTTGATTTCTTCTACGGGCAAGTCTCTGATTTCGTTTGCAAACATTATTGTCCCCCCCGTTTGGCGATAAACTGGGTTTTAATGGGCAATTTATGGCTGGCCAAACGCATGGCCTCTTTAGCCACCTGTTCGGACACGCCGGCGATTTCAAAGATGATGCGGCCCGGCTTCACCACAGCGGCCCAATATTCAACGCTCCCTTTCCCGCTGCCCATACGGGTTTCCGCCGCTTTTTGGGTGATGGGTTTATCCGGGAAAATTCTAATCCAGAATTTGCCGCCGCGCTTAACATAGCGCATCACGGCTCTGCGGGCCGCTTCAATTTGCCGGCTGGTCATCCAGCAGGGTTCCAGGGCTTGCAAGGCGTATTCGCCAAACGCAACTGTGTTGCCGCGCCCGGCCTTGCCCTTCATGCGTCCCCGCATTTGTTTTCTGTACTTGGTTCTTTTAGGCATTAACATTGGTTTTAATCTCCCATTTTCGCCGAGGCAGCCCTAAGAGGCGCTGTACGCTCCGGTAATTTCTTCTTTGGCCTCAGGCAGAATATCGCCATTGTATACCCAAACCTTGATACCGATTTTGCTGTAGGTGGTTTGCCCTTCTACGGCGGCATAGTCAATATCTGCCCGAAGCGTATGGCGGGGAATGCGGCCTTCGCGCACGGTTTCGCGGCGAGCCATATCAGACCCCCCCAATCGACCGGCGCAGGTAATCATAATGCCTTTGGCCCCTGAACGTATGGCTCGTCGCACGGCCTGCTTCATGGCCCGCTTGTGAGAAATACGTCGCTCCAACTGCCCGGCAATACTGATGCCAATCAAATACGCATCGGTATCAATATTTTGCACCTCAACAATATCAAGGTGGATTTTTTTGCCGGTTAATTCCTCCATCTTTTTACGCAAAATATTGACGGTTTGCCCTTTACGGCCAATCAGAATGCCCGGTTTGGCGGTATGAATTTTTACAGAAACCTGACGGGCAACGGGCAAGCGTTCAATTTCTATTTTGGAAATCCCGGCATTGCCGCCTTCTTGTCTAATCAGGTTTCGAATGGCTCTGTCTTCACCCAACAATTCCGCGTATTCAGCGCCTTCGGCATACCAGATTGCCAGATGGTTTTTAACAATTCCCAATCTAAATCCAATAGGATGTACTTTTCGACCCAAGATGACCTCCCTATATTCTCTCTTCAAGTACTACAGTAATATGCGAAGTCCGTTTGCGAATGGGTTTGACGCGGCCCCTGGCCCCAAAGCGCATCCGGCGCAGACGAGGGCCTTCGTTAGCGGTGATTTCGGCAATAATCATATCATCGCCATCAAGGCCGTAATTTTCTTCGGCGTTTGCAACGGCACTTTTTATTGTTTTTGCGACGATGGCGGCGGCGGCATGGGGCATTAACGCTAAAACCTGCAACGCTTTGGGTGCGTCCATCCCTTTAACAACCCTTACCACACGACGCGCTTTTCTTGGCGACCCCATCACATATTTTGAAATCGCTCTCACCTGAAAATCTGCCATAGTTCTTACCTTTTCCTGATTATTTTCGTTTTAAGCCTTTTTCTCTGGCGATGTGCCCCCTGAAGAGGCGCGTCGGCGCAAATTCACCCAGTTTATGCCCAACCATGTTCTCGCTGATGTAAATTGGTATATGGCGGCGACCATCGTGAACGGCAATAGTATGACCAACCATCTGAGGATAAATTGTACTGGCGCGAGACCACGTTTTTATAACGCGCTTTTCGCCGGAATCATTCATCGTTTCTATCTTCTTCAAGAGTTTGGGCGCAATAAACGGCCCCTTTTTTAATGATCTAGACATACCACATCTCCCTAACGTTTCTTACTGCGTTGACGGACGATATATTTTCCGGTCAGTTTATTACGACGAGTCTTGGCGCCCAAAGCCGGTTTGCCCCAGGGGGTTTTAGGCCCGGCCATACCAACCGGAGAGCGGCCTTCGCCCCCGCCGTGGGGATGGCTGTGGGGGTCCATAGCCGTGCCGCGCACCGAAGGCCGCACGCCCAACCAGCGTTTTCTGCCCGCTTTACCTATTTTGATGATATTGTGTTTGACATTGCCCACCACGCCGATAGTAGCCATACAGTTTTGGCTCACCATCCGCACTTCGCCGCTGGGCAGCCGTAACTGGGCGTAAGCGCCTTCTTTGGCTACCACCTGGGCAGACGTGCCGGCCGAGCGCACCAACTGGCCGCCTTTGCCGGGGTACAATTCCACGTTGTGTACCTGTGTGCCCAACGGGATACGGCTAATAGCCATAGCGTGTCCGGGCTTTATTTCTGCGTTTGAGCCGGCCATTATTTTGTCGCCGACACGGATGCCCTGCGGGGCAAGGATATAGCGTTTTTCGCCATCAACGTAAATCAGGAGGGCAATTCTGGCCGAGCGGTTGGGGTCGTATTCAATGCTGGACACAACGGCCGGAATATCAAACTTGTCTCGCTTAAAATCAATCAGGCGATATTGCCGCTTGTGCCCACCCCCGCGATGCCGTACGGTAATCACACCCCGGGCATTTCGACCGGATTTTTTGGGGAGGGGACGTAATAATTTTTTTTCCGGGGAGACTTTGGTAATTTGCTCAAACGTCGAGACCGTCATACCTCGCCGCCCCGGTGAGGTAGGTTTGTAGTTTTTAACAGGCATACATGCACTCCGCTTTTCGCCTAGTTATGTGGCGATTAGAATTTCAAACTTGTCTAATCCCTGAATTTAATCTTCAGTTGTTGAAAGCGCCCGCTTTATACGCCGAAGGCGTCAATCCTTTGGCCCGGCGCTAAAGTCACAATCGCTTTTTTAGTAGCCGATTTTCTTTGAACGCGCTTTCTTCCCCATTGACCAAATTTAGGGATGGATTTAATAATGTTGACCTTAATGACATCTACGTCAAAAATCTGCGAAACGGCTTCGGCAACCTGCAATTTATTGGCTCTGATATGAACCTCAAAGGTGTATTTGCCTTCAGCGGTTGCCATTACGCTTTTTTCTGTCGTAATGGGCTTTAATAATATTTGATAATCGTTCAGTTCAGCCATGCTTCCTGTCCATTCTATCCTAATATACTTTCAATCACTTCTACCGAAGCTTTTGGCATCATAACATAGTCATGGCCCAGCAAATCTCTGATATTCAGATAATTGACTCGCAGATATTTGACATCATCCAGATTGCGAATACTTTGTTCTACGTTATTGTTTCGTTCCGGCAATAAAACGACGACGCTGCCTTCCAGCCCCAAATTTGATAACGCTTCAACCATGTTTCTGGTTTTGGGCTGTTCAAATTGCAGGTCATCGACGATGACAATTTGCTCCGCAGACATTTTTGCAGACAACGCAGAGCGCAAGGCCAGCCGGCGCATCTTCTTCGGCATATTTTTTGTGTATTTTCTGGGCTTGGGGCCATGCGCCACGCCACCGCCCACAAAAATGGGCGCCGTCCTGGCGCCGTGACGCGCCCGGCCCGTACCTTTTTGACGATACCACTT
>JAJRUC010000088.1 GCA_024278015.1 Chloroflexota bacterium | reverse complement strand
CCCCTTCCCTATGGGAAGGGGGGACACAGGGGGGATGGGGAATATCTAAAATTACAAGTTTTTCGTAGTAATTTCAATTATTCCATTCTGTCAAATTCTCAACTGCGTAACATCAGTTACTAAGAACGTTCTGTTCGGTAATGCCAGGCGCACAACCTGTTGCCCTGGCTATTTCATTGGAATTATTATCAGCCCGAAGGCGCGTTTAAGGTAGTGAGTGAATGCAAAAAGAAATCATTGAAAATACAGACCATGCCACTGCAACCCCCGAAGCGGAATCTTCGCCCCTAACCGAATTATTAGCCAAAGCCAACCGGCAAGGGTATCTGACAACAGATGACCTTCTGTCTGCTATTCCTGAAGCTGAAGAAAATATGGACCAACTGGAAGAGTTGTTTATCCAGTTGGTCAATCAAGGCCTGGAAGTTTATTCTTCTGTAGATGAAGCCGAAGAAGAGCGCAAAATTAAAGCCAACGGCCAGAAGAGCAAAAAAACGACTGTGGAGATAGACCCCTTCGACTTGAGCGCCATTGCCGCCGATGATACCATCAGCCTGTACCTGAAAGAGATGGCCCGGGTTCCGCTGCTGACTACCGAACAGGAAACCACGCTGGCCCGCCAACTGGAAGAAGGCCGTAAAGCCGAAAAAGTTTTGCGCAAAACGCTGCGCGGCTCCAGGCAGGAAGATGACTTGCGGCAAACCATTCGCAAAGGCCAACGCTCCCGGGAGCATTTAATTCAGGCCAATACCCGTTTGGTGGTAAGCATTGCCAAAAAATATATGGGGCAGGGCGTACCCTTCTCTGACCTGATTCAGGAAGGCAACCTGGGGTTGATGAAGGCCGTCGAAAAATTTGACTACCGGCGCGGTTACAAATTCAGCACCTATGCCACATGGTGGATTCGGCAAGCCATTACCCGCGCCCTGGCCGACCAGGGCCGTACTATTCGCGTGCCGGTGCATATGAGCGACCGCATTCGCAAACTGCACCAGATTTCTCGCCAGCTTGAGCAGGCATGGGGCCGCAAACCCACACCGGAAGAACTGGCGATAGAGCTGGAACTGGAACCGGCCAAAGTGCGCTGGATGTTGCGCGTCAGCCGGCACCCGGTTTCACTGGAACGGCCCGTCGGGGAAGAAGAAGACAGCGAACTGGGCAACTTTATTGAAGACGAAGACGCGCCCACCCCGCCCGATGCGGCGCATCATCATTTGTTGCAGGAAAAACTGGAGGACGTGCTGTCTACCCTCACCCCCAGAGAGGCCAGAATTTTACGGCTGCGATTTGGCCTGCAGAACGGCCGCAGCTATACTCTGGAAGAAGTGGGCAAAAAATTCGGCCTGACCCGCGAGCGCATCCGGCAAATTGAAGGGCAAGCCTTGCGCAAGTTGCGCCATCCCCGACGTTCCCGGCAATTGCGCGACTATTTGGCATAGGTCTAAATACCTTGGATTCCCCTATTGAAACAGAATGAGAGGCATAAAATGCACGAAAAAAGTATTGAACTACTCAACAAAGCCGTCGCAGATGAATTATCAGCCGTACATCAATATATGTACTTCCATTTCCATTGCGATGACCAGGGATACGACCTGCTGGCCGGGTTGTTCAAAAAAACCGCCATCGAAGAAATGCTGCATGTTGAACGCTGCGCCGAGAGAATTTTGTTTTTACGCGGCGAAATAGAAATGGTTCCCGCCGTAGAGGTGCAAAAGTTGCATGATGTGCGCGCTATGCTGGAACTCGCCAGAAAGATGGAAGAAAACAGCGCCAGAGATTACAATCTGTGGGCAAATGAATGTTCCACAAATGCGGATTCCGCCTCAAAGAAAATATTTGAGGGTTTGGTGGAAGAAGAAGAACGCCACTTTGACCAATATGACACTGAACTGGAGAATATCGACAAGTTTGGCGAGCGATATTTGGCGTTGCAATCCATCGAACGCAGTAAAACCATCTCCACAGGGACGGGGATGGCTTAACGCCGGTTTGAACCATTTTGTTACCAGCAAGAACGGTCAGGCGAGAACCCTGACCGTTCTTGCTTTCCGGTTTATTTCTCGCCCGCGTCTACGGCGCAACGAAACCCCACGTTATTGTAAAACAGAAAATCGCCGTCCAGCCGGGCAGTCGCCGTCGCTACGGTAGAGTCGTTTATCCAACTGGCGCCCCGTAAAACCCGCCACCTGGTAGAGGTCTCATCTTCGCGTCCGTCATGGGCGTTGTATGGATACGGCAAAAACAGGCTGCTGGTCCACTCCCAGACATTGCCAATCATATCAATCACGCCGGCCGGCGTATCGCCGGCGGGAGAAAAGAGGCCGACCGGCGTGGTGGCCTTGTAATGCGCCTCCAGCGTGTTGGCGCACTGTTCTTCAAACTGATTACCCCACGGCCACAGGAATCCTTCCGCTCCCCTGGCGGTCACTTCCCATTCAGCCTCAGAGGGCAACCGTTTGCCGGCCCAGACGGCATAGGCGTTGGCATCATCCCATGTAACCAGCACCACCGGATGGTCGCCTTTGCCCTCCGGGTACATGCGGGTTTCGACATCCCAGTTACAGGCTGTGGTATCGCACCAGGGCACGTGATAATGGGGTGCGGGGCGCTGCGTCGCATCCAGAAACACCTTGTATTCAGCGTTGGTCACGGGCCAGCGGTCAATATAAAAATCGGCCACCGTCACCTGATGGGCGGGCCGGGCCACTTCCGGGCCGTCATCGCTGCCCAGGGCAAACGAGCCGCCTGCAATGTAAACCATCTCTTTGCCATCGTTGGGCCATGTGATAAACGCCATCTCGGCAAGGCTATCTTGTGACATAACTCATTCCACCTTTTCAAAAATCACTTTCATTAATTACCCCAAAATAATATCATAGGCCAAAACGCATCCGCCCAACCAGATATGGTCGCCGGGGTGCAACTGTTGTTTGTCACCCATCAACAGCATTTCGCCGTTGACTTTTGTCCCAAAGCCGCTGCCCATGTCTTCAATATAAAGCTGATTGTTTTGCGAGCGGGCCGTCAACAAAGCATGTCGACGCGAAACCTTGCTGGAAATATTTTTCAGGTCGGCCAAATCAATATCCGGCGCAAAATTAACAAACCGGTCGCGGCGGCCGATGATGCTTTCTGCGCCGGCCGGTATTTCTATTTTCATACCGGTGGTGGATACCAGCAGGATATGGGTCACAGCTTCGGCGGGGTGAAGATGCGTTATCCACTGCGGCACAACATCATACCGCAGTTCGCACCGGCCCAGCCTCACCACATCGCCGGACTTTAGTTTGTGTAAAACACCCAGGCCCACTTTTTGACCATTGACCGTCACCCCATATTTACCCCCCATTTCCTGGATGGTATGAAAGCCGTTTTTGCCCTGAACGCCGGCGTGGCGGCGGGAGACAGTCGGGTCGGTTCCGTCTTCAAACGTTAAATCGACATCGGGGGGCAAGCCGAAATTCGGGTCGAACCGGCCTAAAATCAATTCGCCGTCACTGGGCAAACGAATATGCCGGCCGCTTCCTCTAACAGTAAACCAGTACGGGGCGTTAGGCGGCGGGCGGTCTGTTTTCCTGGGCGGTTTGGGCGGTTTCAGGTGTTCCGGGGCCACAATGTGCGAAGGCGGGGGGGCGTAGTTGTAATATTGGGGGGTTGGCTTTGGCTTTGGCGGGGGCGGACGTTTGACGGTGGCATCGGTTTTGGCCGGCGTCCCCTCTGCCCCTGCGGGCAGCGCGCCGGTATCCAGGGTGTTGGCCTCTCGAACCATACGCAAGCGCCGGCCCAACAGCGATTCAGTGGTCCCTTTGGCGCGTTCTTTATCGGCCTTCACCAGCAGGCAATTTATTTGAAGATGCTCCCACAAATCCAGGGTATCTGTCTTGTTTTTAAACGCATTGCGAATGGAGGCCTTGATAATGGGCGAGTTGACACTTTCCTCAACGCACCGGGTTCTGACCGGGCACCTGCGGCAGCTATATTTGTAGGGAGATTTCCTCCGCTCGCTCATAAAATTTCCCGGCTGGTCGGATGGGACAAATTAAAAATCATAAATTGCGTCAGGCATTGACACTTTGTAGTATAGCAAGCAAGCTGCAAAATTTCAATAGACAATTTTGCACAAAAAAGCCGCCTGCTTCCTCAATTAAATCTTGACGGCAGGCGGCTGATGCTTCGGCTTGTCAATTCAATCAGGCGGACGAGTTACACTCGCGGGCATCGACAACATGGTCGCCCAGGCTTTGCAATTTATCAACCAGTTGTTCCCGGCTAACATCTTCTACTTTAACCACCAGCCCCGCTTTTGAGGGGTCGCTCACCGGGTACGTGCCCACGCTGATAACGTTCCCCCCCTGGTCGAAGATGGTTCTGGCCAGGTCGGCCAAAACGCCCTTGTTGCCGGGAACTTCCAACGTCAGGCGCAAGCCGCAATGGTTGCCGCCAAACAGGCTGACCAACGCCTTGAACAAATCGGTTTCGGTGATGATACCAACCACATTCCCGCCATCCAATACCGGCAAGCCGCCAATTTTTTTGTCAATCATAATGGCGGCCGCTTCCTCAACCGTGGCATCGGGCGTAACGGTGACGACTTTTTCGGTCATCAATCTGTCTACCTGAATTTTGGTCAACAGGTAATTGACTTCCCAAATACTTAACGTTGTGGCCGGCGAAGGCGAAGCGTACAGCAAATCCCGTTCAGAGACGATACCCACCAGACGACCGGCATCATCCACCACGGGCATTCGCCGAAATCTTTTCTCCCGCATCACTTTCAACGCTTCCTGAAACGGCAGAGCCGGCTTAACAGTCACAACGGGTGAACTCATATAATTGCGTACAAGCATAGGTGTACCTCCTGAGGCTATATTTAAGGTAGAACATAGAATCATACCGGATGGTATGTTTAACATTTCCTGACTTTATTGTATCATATAATCTTGCTGCCTGACAACCAAATAACAAATTTTTGGCGCACCTGCAATTTTTTGGTTCTCGCCGCATCAAACCGAAACCCTGCCAAACCTTGTCGGCATGATTGCCTTTCTGTGGGGGATAGTGGTATTATAGCCTCCGCATTGTTTGCGCTTTTTGTAAATTTTATCCAATCAATACCTGCCGATGAAAAGAAATTAATATGCTGAAGACTCTGGTTATTATTCCAACGTACAATGAAGCAAATAACCTGCCGAAAATCACTGCTGCGCTGTTCGATTTGAATATCCCCGCGCTGGAAATATTAATTGTGGATGATAATTCGCCGGACGGCACGGGCGCGATTGCCGATGAACTGGCGGCGGCGCACCCCGACGCTTTCCACGTGATGCACCGGCAGGGCAAGGGCGGACTCGGCACGGCGTACATCGACGGCTTTAGGTGGGCGTTGGCGCACGGCGCGGATTATGTGGTGCAGAT
>JAJRUC010000087.1 GCA_024278015.1 Chloroflexota bacterium | reverse complement strand
GTAAATCACGGTGTTTTACCCCCTCCCCGCTTCGCGTCCCCCGCTGTCGGGGGAGGAGCTAATTCCCCCCGCTTGAGGGCGCGAAGCGGTTTCTTCATCAGGGACTGAGGGGGGTAAAATGTTGCAACTGCGTAAGTCCTAACAAAATGTCTGATTTTCCGTACAGGGCTGTTGCACGTGTGCCCCCAACGGGGTAAAGTCGCTTGACAAAAGTTTGAAAACGTAGGGGCACGCTGCAGCGTGCCCCTACGAAGTACGATTTTCCTGCCGGGTTTGCGGAAAAATCGTAGGGGCGGCTTGCGAGCCGCCCCTACCGGGGCAAACGGTATGTCAAACACAACCTTAAAATTTACTTTACCCCGTTGGGGGCACACGTGCAACAGCCGTGATTTCCCGTGCGCGGGGGATGAAATCGCGCAAAATTTGTGGTATAATAACAGCATCAGCTTTATTGAAGGCAATTGAAATAAGGGGAGGCAGGCTTATGCAAGCAACTATGCGTTGGGTGCGGATTGTGGCGCGCGTGGGGAGCGTTATTAGCGTTGCGGTGCTGTTATTGTTTTTTTTAGGCGGGGGGCTGTTAAACCCGCATGTTGCCCCGCCGACACCATCGGAATGGATAATGATTCTGTTCTTTCCGGTGGGGGTTGTCATTGGGATGATTGAAGGGTGGCGATACGAAAAAGCCGGCGGCTGGATTACCGTTTTTAGCCTGATTGTGTTTTACATTCTCAATTTGGTGGTAAAGGGAACACTGCCGCGCGATTTGTATTTTCTGCTGTTTTCTGCGCCGGGATTTTTGTTCCTGCTGGTCGCCAAACTGGATGAAACACAACCTGAAATTCAATCTCAACCCCAACCCCGGAAAATCTTGCAAGATCATTAAATGTGAGGACGCAGGCAGGGGCCGCTTGCGAGCCGCCCCTGCCGCTGAATTATCAAGTCCCAATCCTTAAATTTATCAGGCAGTCGGCGAGAATTTGCCGGAAACTTCGTTCGGTGGGCAACCCGTTGGCCGGCGCCAACCGCGTTACCGACAGACAAGGCCCCGGCTTCGCAAACGATGGGCTCCAGGCCGCCGTACACATCTCGGCGCGGGTTGTTCACCATATTCCGGTGATTTGACTTTGTTGAAAAACAGGCTAACATATAAACGTATACTTATATATTTTAAGGATATTCACTATGAACGCCCCCTCCCCCATTTGCTCAGCCGACCATACCGACGAAAGTCTGGCCCGCGCCGCCCGACATTATCTGCTGGATGGCCTGACCGCCACCCGCCTGGCCGACCTGTTCAAAGCCCTGTCCGACCCCACCCGCGTGCGGATTATCGGCTTGCTGGCAAACACCGAAGTGTGCGTCGGGGATTTGTGTCTGGTGCTGGGTATGACCCAACCGGCGGTATCTCATCAACTGCGGTTGCTGCGCAACTTGCACATTGTTCGCGCTCGCAAAGAGGGGCGGCACGTCTTTTACACTCTGGATGACAACCATGTCCGCGATTTGTTTGAACAGGGACTAGCCCACAGCCGGCACGAATAATTTTTTTAATTGTACGTATGTTTATATGCTTATGTTTTTATAAAAAGGATGAAATAATGAAAAAAATACAACTCGACCTGCCCCTCTTGCTGCCCGACATTGATGCGAAAGACGACTGCGTAACTTTGTTAAGTCACTGGCTGGAACCGATAAAAGGTATTGAACAAGCGCACCTTGTTAATCATGACAGCCCGGGCGGCCCGAAGTTGTGCCTGCACTACGACCCCAATCTGGTATCGCTGGGCCGCGTGGAGCGTCTGGCGCAAGAAGCGGGCATCGGTATTACCAGCCGCTACCGCCACGAGCAAATCCCCATCTCTCCCCTGACCGCTGCCGACGCTGCCGAGGTCATTACCGGCGCGCTGGCCGCGCTACCGGGTATGCTGCACGCCACCATCAACTACGCCGCCGGAATAGCCTTTGTGGCCTACGACAATACCCTCCTCCGGCGCAACACCATCGACCAAACCCTGCAATCGTTGGGCGCAGGCCGGATGTTGCCCCCCACCGACCAACCCGCCGCAGAAGAACACGACCACGGCAGCGCCCCGACATTTTTACCGCACTGGATGCAGGAACGCTGGACATTGCTGCTGGTGGGCGCGGCGGGCCTCTTTTTCCTCATCGGCTGGCTGGGCGAAACCTTCTTCCACCTTTCTCCCACTATCGCCCTCGCCTTCTTCCTGCTCTCGTACATCGCGGGCGGATACGACATCAGCACCCACGCCCTGCCCGGTCTGCTCAAAGGCAAATTCGACACCGATGTTTTAATGCTGGCCGCCGCCACCGGGGCCGCCATCCTCGGTGAGTGGGCCGAAGGCGCGTTTCTGCTCTTCCTGTTCAGCCTGGGGCACGCCGGCGAGCATTACGCCCTGGACCGCGCCCGCAATGCCGTAAACGCTCTGGGGCAATTGATGCCCAAAACCGCCCACGTTAAAATCGGCGAGGCCATCATCGAAAAGCCGGTAACAGCCGTGCGCGTGGGCGATGTGGTTCTGGTTCGCCCCGGAGACCGTATTCCGGTAGACGGGCGCATCATTGCCGGCGAAGGCGCAGTTGACCAAAGCGCCATCACCGGCGAAAGTGTGCCCGTGGAAAAAACCAAAGGCGATGACGTGTTTGCCGGAACCATCAACCAGCATGTTGCTCTGGACATCAGCGTCACCAAACTGGCCGCAGACAACACCCTCAGCCGGGTAATGCACATGGTGGCAGAAGCGCAAAGCCAGCAAAGCCCCACCCAACAATTTACGGACCGATTCACCGCAATTTTTGTGCCGACGGTACTGCTGTTGGTGGCGCTGGTGGCCGCCGTCCCCCCCCTGCTGGGCTGGATGCCCTTTTCGCAAAGTTTTTACCGGGCCATGCTGCTGCTGATTGCCGCCTCGCCGTGCGCCCTGGCCATCGGCACCCCGGCGGCTGTGCTGGCCGGCATTGCCCAGGCCGCCCGCAACGGCGTGCTGATAAAAGGGGGCGTTTATCTGGAAAAACTGGGGGCGCTCACCGTCATCGCCTTCGATAAAACCGGCACGCTGACGCAGGGTATCTTTACGGTTACGGATGTTATCCCCTTAAACGAACACGCTGCCGATACGGTGTTGAGCGTGGCCGCCGCCGTAGAGCAGCAATCGAATCACCCGCTGGCAAAAGCGGTGGTCGCGGCTGCCGCCGCAAAAAATCTGCCGCTGCCGGTGGCCGGCGGGCTGACAAATATCGCCGGACGCGGGGTGCAAAGTACAATTGACGGCCAGGCAGTGTGGATTGGCTCCCTGAAACTGCTTGAAAGTGCCGGGAAATCAGACCTCGCCGCCGCTGCAAAAAATACCGTCGCCCGCCTGGAGGCCGCCGGCAAAACCACAATGGTAGTCAGTTACGACCATAAACTGCTGGGGGTGCTGGCCCTGGCCGATGTGCCCCGCCCCAAAATTGCAGAAACGCTGGCCGGATTGCAGGCGGCAGGCATTAAAAAACTGGTGATGCTCACCGGCGATAATCAGACCGTGGCCGAAGAAATTGCCCGGATTGTGGGCGTAACGGATGTTCGCGCCGACCTGTTGCCCGAACAAAAACTGGACGCTATTAAAACGCTGCAAGCAGATTATGCGGACGTGGCAATGGTTGGCGACGGGGTGAACGACGCGCCCGCGCTGGCAACGGCCACCGTCGGCATTGCGATGGGCGGAGCGGGCACAGCCGTCGCTCTGGAAACCGCCGACGTGGCCTTGATGGCAGATGATTTGAGCAAACTGCCCTTTGCCGTGGCCCTCAGCCGGGCCGGCCGGGCCATCATCAAACAAAATATGGCAATTTCGCTGGGAGTCATCGGGCTGTTAATTGTCTCCTCAATTTTGGGGATTGTGCCTTTAAGCGGCGCCGTCGCCCTGCACGAAGGCAGCACGGTGGTGGTCACGCTTAACGCCTTGCGCCTGCTGCGCTTTGCGCCGTCTGCCTAACAAAAGTGCGTAAAATCCGCAGAGGGCGGTTTGCGAACCGCCCTCTGCCCAGCCTGCCCCCCTTGACTCCATCGCCGGCCTGTGAGACAATTTAATCATCCCACTTTTAAGGAGGCGATATATGGCTCAAAAATGGTACAAAGTGGCAGATGTCGGAATTTTGCCGGAGGGACAGGTCACCACGGTGATGGCGGGCGTGAAGGCGGTGGTGCTGATTCACACGGCGGAATACGGCTATACCGCGCTCGATAACCGCTGCCCGCATCAGGGCGGACCGCTGGGCGAAGGGCAAATCGACGGCGATTGGCTGCTCTGCCCGTGGCACGGCTATGAATACGACCCCAAAACGGGCGCGCCGCCGGAGGGCTACGGCGATTGCGCCACCCCGCTGCCGCTGGAAATCCGCGCCGCCGGGATTTACGTGCAGGTGGATGAGCCGGAACACCATCCCACCGTATCCGACCAGATGGTGCAGGTGATGACCGACTGGGGCGTGGATACCGTCTTCGGGATGGTGGGACACAGCAATTTGGGCTTTGCGGATGCCATGCGCCGCGCGGAGGAAGCGGGCAAGCTCCGCTATTTCGGCGTGCGGCATGAAGGGGCGGCGGCGTTCGCGGCGACGGCTTATGGCAAACTCACCGGGCGACCGGCGGCATGTTTCGCCATTGCGGGACCCGGCAGCACCAATATGCTCACCGGGCTGTGGGACGCGAAGATGGATCGCGCGCCGGTGCTGGCGCTCAACGGGCAGGTGGACACGCAGGTCATCGGACCCGGTGCATTTCAGGAAGTGGATTTGTACGCCGCATACGACGCAGTACGGGTGTGGGGACAAACGGTACTCACCGCCAAAAACGCCGGCGAACTGATGGCGCAGGCGCTGAAACACGCCGTGGTGGAACAGGGCGTGGCGCAATTAATCCTGCCGAACGAAGTCCAGACCGCCCCCGCGCTCGACGATTTCCCCGCCACCCCCCGGCGCGGGCGGGTGTCCACCATCGAAATCGCCCCGCCGGAAAAAGACCTTTCGGCAGCGGTGGCATTGCTCGCCGCCGCCCGCCGCCCGACCATCATCGTGGGGCACGGCGCGCGTTTCCACCGCGAGAAAATCATCGCGCTGGCGGAAAAAATTGACGCGGCGGTCATCACCACTTTTAAAGGCAAAGGGCTTATTGGGGATGACCATCCGCTGGGGTGCGGCGTGCTGGGGCGCAGCGGCACACCCGTCGGCAGCAGTATGATGGGACGCAGTGATGTGCTGCTGGTGCTGGGCGCATCTTTTTCAAACCACACCGGCATTTCCACCAAAAAGAAACTCATTCAGGTGGATATTGACCGCATGACCCTCGGAAAATTCCATCCGGTCACCGTGCCGCTGTGGGGTGAAATCGGGGTGACGGTGGACGCGCTGCTGGAACGGCTCGCGCCGGCAGAACGCCCGCAGGTGAAAGCGGACATCGCCAAACGGTGGGCATACTGGCGCGCCGAAAAAGAAAAGCACGTCGGGCATCTCGACGGGCGCGGGCGCATGCACCCCGCGTTGGTCTTCAAGCATCTCTCCGCGCTCGCCCCCGCCGATGCGGTACTTTGCGTGGATGTGGGCAACAACACCTACAGCTTCGGGCGGTTTTTTGAAAGCGGCGGACAACAGGACGTGCTGATGTCGGGCTATTTGGGGAGCATCGGCTTCGCTTTTCCGGCGGCGATGGGCGCGTGGGCGGCGGTCGGCGCGGGGCGGAAAATCATCTCCGTTTCCGGCGATGGGGGTTTCGGGCAATATATGGGGGATTTCACCACCGCCGTGAAATACAATATGCCCATCTGCCACATCCTGCTGAATAACGATGAACTGGGGAAAATATCGAAGGAACAGCGCAGCGGGAAATTCGCCGTGTGGCAAACGAGTTTGAAAAATCCGAATTTCGCCGAATTCGCGCGGCTATGCGGCGGCGAAGGCTTTCGCGCCACCACCCCGGCGGAAGTCGCGCCCGCCATCGCCGCCGGACTGGCGGCAACCGGTCCCGCCATCGTGGAAATCCTCACCGACCCGATGCAGACATAAATTATCGTTGTAGGGGCGGCTCGCGAGCCGCCCCTACCCTGCCTCTAAGGGGGCAACACATCCAACCTTAAATTTGGCGGCGCATGATTGACAATCTTCGCCAAATATGCTATTGTGGGTAAGCACTGCACGCACTGTGCAAATTGTTTGAAAGGAGTATGCCGGATGCAAAGCTATACTTTTTGGATGAACAGCTTGATGGCTCGTCAACCGCTTGGCGGTAGCGATGCTGTTGCGCCCAAGCCAAGTGCGTCTGGTGACTCTGTGTAACGTTCACATTTTTTGACACAGAAACCGCAGGCGCGCCGGTCTGCGGTTTTTTTATTCCCTGATTTTGCAGCTTTTTCTCTGATTGCTCAGGCCGTAGACAGAACATGTTTACGGCTTTTTGTTTTTCTGCACGTTACGGCGGATGAAACGTAACGCTTCAACCGTCAATTTTGGTTAAATGGATTGCAACGCCTGACCGGAAGACCCAACGCTGAACGGGCTGTGGAGGCTACCACCTGGCCACAGCAGCGGCAAAGGCATCGAACAGGCCGCGCAGCAGCAAAGGAGGTGCAAAATGTTCCAAATCCTTTATGATGTAATCGGTGTAATTAGCGAATAACCATTCACCCTGTCAACAACTGTCTTTCTGCTGTGGAGGCTAAAAAATGTACGCCAGTGAAAAAAATCTTCAGGTCCGGCGTGAACAAACACAAGACCTGCTGCGTAATCAACAATACAGAAACATCATTCAGGCGCGCCGAAACGGCGCATCTCCGGCGAAGCGCCGGCTGCAAGCGACCGCCCGCCAGGTGGGCGACGGTATGGTTCGGCTTGGACAAAAGTTACAACACTACGGCGCTCCGTCGCGCCGGACATTGTACCAACAGGCATAGACCGGGGGCAATGGGCAACTATCTTCGCGGCTGTTGCCCCCCAAAGAACAACGGGAGCAATTTTGCTCCACCCCGATAAACAACAGGACAAAAAAATGAACTTGAAATCAACCCTGTATCCTGATATTGACCTGAAGCAAACCACATCCAGCAACCGCATAAAAGGGCTGTGGCGGATGATGACCGGTTTTAAAGTGGTGTATCTGGGCGCGGTTTTGGGCCTGGCCGTGGCTGCCGCCGCCAAAATGACCACGTATCTGCTGCTGCGCCAGTTTATTGACACCGCCCTTGAAGAAAATCAGGTCACACCCATTTACTATTTTGCGGCCGGATTTGTTTTGCTGGCCCTGTTTGAAGCGACCTTCACCTTTTTCAGCGGCCGCTGGGCCGCCCGCGCCGCCGAAGGCATTACCTTGCGCCTGCGCAATTTCCTGTTCGACCACATGCAGCGCCTGAGCTTTGCCTACCACGACCATATGCAAACCGGCGAGTTGATTCAGCGGGCCACCTCCGATGTGGATGCCGTGCGCCGCTTCTTCGCCGACCAGGGTACGCAAATTGGCCGCATCACCGCCTTGTTCCTCATCAATTTTGTGACTTTACTGGTACTCAATACCCGGCTGGCCCTGCTTTCGGTATGGTTTGTACCAATCGTGGTCTGGATTTCAATTATCTTTTTCAAAAAAATCGGCAAGGCCTACGACGCCTATCAGGACCAGGACGGCATTTTATCGGCCACGCTGCAAGAAAACCTCTCCGGGGTGCGGGTGGTAAAGGCGTTTGCCCGGCAGCAATACGAAATCGACAAATTTGAGCGCGAAAATCACAAAAAATTCCGTTTAGGCAAACACCTGCTGTTGATGCACGCCCTGTACTGGCCCGTCACCGATATTATCTGCGGCAGCCAGATGCTGTTCAGCTTTTATATGGGCGCCCGCATGGCAATTGCCGAAGACATTACCATCGGCACGTATCTGGCCTTCGCCAACCTCATCATCTGGATTATCTGGCCGATGCGCAACCTGGGCCGTCTGATTGCCCAGGGGTCAACCGGGCTGGTCTCTTACCGGCGCGTAGCCGACCTCATTGACGAAAAGCAGGAACGCCTGGCCCAGGGCCGCAGCATCGCCCGGCAATCGCTAACCGGCAAACTGGTGTTTGAGGGCGTCTCGTTTGAATACAACGCCGACGCGCCCGTCTTGAAGGCTATTTCCTTCACCGCCCAACCGGGCGAAATCATCGCCCTGATGGGGCCGACCGGCTCCGGAAAAACATCGCTGGTGAACCTGCTGCCCCGCTTTTACGACTACACCGCCGGCAGCCTGACCCTCGACGGGGTGGAGTTGAACGAATACGCCCCCCACGCCCTGCGCCGGAACATCGGCATTGTGGAACAGGAGCCGTTTTTGTTCAGCCGTTCCATTCGGGAAAACATTGCTTACGGCGTAAAGCGGCAGGTTTCCCAGGCAGAAATCGAGGCCGCCGCCCGCGCCGCCGCCATTCACCATGTGATTACCACCTTCCCCGAAGGCTACAACACCCTGGTGGGCGAAAAAGGCGTGACCCTGTCCGGCGGGCAAAAACAGCGCCTGGCCATTGCCCGCACCTTGCTGAAAGACCCGCGCATCCTCATTCTGGATGATTCAACATCGTCCGTGGATACGGAAACCGAGGCGCAAATTCAGGCCGCGCTGGACCGGCTCATGGAAGGCCGCACCACCTTTATCATTGCTCACCGGGTGCAAACCGTTATGCGCGCCGACAAAATTCTGGTTTTGGAAGAGGGGCGCATCACCCAAATGGGCGTCCACGCAAAGTTGCTGACTCAACCCGGATTATACCGCGAAATTTACAATATTCAATCGCAGGTGGAGATGGCATAATATCCATTTTCACCCTCTCCCGTCACCTGCGGCGACTCCCTCCCCCCGGCAAGGGGAGGCGCAACCGGGGTTGTATCGGGAAATTTATGAAATTCAATCGCAGGTGGACGAGGCATAATATCCATTTTCACCCCCTCCCGTCACCTGCGGCGACTCCCTCCCCCCGGCAAGGGGAGGGTTGGGGAGGGGGTTCACAGGAGACATTATGTCTGATTTTCATTTTGAGGAAGAAGAATTCAACACCCAATTCAACGGCCAAACGCTAACCCGCATCTTCAAACTGACCATTCCGCATTGGCGCTGGGTGGCCGGTTTTGTGATACTCATTGGCCTGGTTGCCGTTCTGGATTCAACCTTTACCTATATCAGCAAATTAATCATCGACGAAGGCATTGTGGCCCGCAACCCGGAGCGCCTGATTGAGTTGATTGTCATTTACGGCGGCCTGACAGTTGTGCAGGCGGCGGGCGTGTTCGGTTTTATTTACCTGACCGGCATCCTGGGCGAGCGGATTCGGTACGAACTGCGGCGCGACCTGTTCAAACACCTGCAATCGCTGTCGTTCAGCTATTTCGATAAAACGCCCGTCGGCTGGATTATCTCGCGCGTTACCTCAGATACCGAGCGCATCGCCGAACTGGGGACGTGGGGCACGCTGGATGTCACCTGGGCCGTCCTCAGCCTGGTTTCGTCTGTCG
>JAJRUC010000086.1 GCA_024278015.1 Chloroflexota bacterium | reverse complement strand
CCAGATTGATGTGGAGATGGTTTTGGTCTCCCCGCAGTTGCTGCCGGAATTGGTGACAACGGCCGTACTCTCCGACACCCTGCCCGACATCATCCTCCACCCCTTTGAATACAGCGATGGTTGGGCTGAACGCGGCATTCTGGACCCGGCTGCGGCCGATGCGGCCATTGATCAAATCGGCCGCGACACATTTAACCCTGACGCGCTGGAACTGGTAGACCTGAACGGGCAAACGGCCGTCATCCCCAGCGACGGTTACTATCAACTCATCCTTTACCGTACCGATTGGTTTAAGGAAGCCAGGCTGGACGTACCCGACAATTACGACGCCATGTTCGCCGCTGCCGAAGCCACCACCGACCGGGAAAATCTGCGTTCCGGCTTCGTCATTCCCACCGAATCCAATCTCGTCACCACCCAGTTCGCCTTGGAGCAAATCGCCCACGCCAACGGCTGCGATTTGATTGACGCCAAAGGAGAAGTCACCATCCAGAGCGAAGCCTGCGCCGAAGCGCTGGATTTCTACTTCCGCATTGTCAACCAATTCAGCCCCATCGGCGTGCAGACGGACACCAGCACGCGCAACGCTTACCTGAACGGCCGTACCGGACTGATCATCACCTCCCCCGACATCCTGCCCATGATTGCCGGATTAGACCCCAACCATCCACCCGCCTGCCCCGAATGTAAAAACAACCCGGCCTATCTTCTGGAAAACACCGGCATCCTCACCCAACTGACCGGCTCCGGGCCGCAAGCCACTGCTGCCGGTTTGGGCAGCATTCGCGCTCTGGGCATTACCAGTGTGGCCGATACCGAGGCGGCTGTCGCTTTTGCCGATTACTGGTTCAACGAAGGCTACCCCCTCTGGCTGTCCGTCGCACCGGAGCGTAAAGTGCCCATGCGCCTGGGGACAATCGAGAATCCTACCCAATTTATAGACACCTGGGCCCAAACACCTCTGGGCCCAAACCAGCCCGGTCTGGCTGATCTGCTGCCTGCGGCCACAGTGGCCCAATTAGAAGAAGGCATCGCCCAAACCCCGCGCTGGGGCTTTGAGCAGGGTCAGGGCAGCTTGATGGCTGAAGTCCTGGAAGAGTTGATTTTCCCCGTTGTTTTACAGGAAATGTTAAGCGGGTATTTTCCGGCAAATCAAACTATAATTGAGTTGTATGATCGGGTGACTGAACTGATCCCCAATTACGCATATTATCCTGAACCGACGGCAGCGCCGGATGAGTAATTACCTGTAAAATATGGCAACCACATCTAAATTCCCTTATGAGGAAGAAGTTTTCGGTATTTTGACAGACGACGATCTGTATCTGGACTGCACCCTGGTACGGCCGTCAGAAACCAGCGATGAGGAACTCAAAGCCATCCGGGTATGGGTGCCCAAATTCCCCCTGACCCAAGAAAGCGTCCTGGCCTGCGCCCAGCATGAAGTGAAATCATTGGGCAGCAAACGCAAGGTAGCCCATCTGGTATTCGACCTGCGCGGCACAGGCCACAGTGACGGCATCCCCGGCGATCATAACTTTGACCTGGACATGAAAGCTGTCAAAGCGTGGGCGCGGGAACGGTTTGGCCGGATTAACTTTGGCTTTTTAGGCACGCCGACCCTGACCAACGGCCGTGTCAACCTCTGGCCCCTCTCTCCCGGCAGCAAAATGGAATGCTACTATTACCCCGCCGGCCGTGGTCCCGTCGTCATCCCTCCCTCCATCCTCTACCTGTCCACCTACGGCAACTTCAGCCAGACAGACGACCAGATTTGCGCCCAACTGGCTGATGCCGGTTTCCACGTCTACGGCTTGGACCCCCTGCGCTACCTGCTGCACGCCAGCCTCACCCGCCGCCTCACCCCGGAAGATTTGTGGCGGGATGCCAACTTGCTGGTGCAAATGCTGCCCAGCCGCCCCATCATCATTGCCCAGCCCCTGGCAGCCGGTCTGGGGTTGCTTTGGGCCAGTGGCGTCAAAAAAATAGCGGGCATCATCGCCATTGGCCGGGCCCAGGCCGGACTATCCCCCAGCCACATCTTCCAAAACAGCAACCCCTACACCTTTTCCCTGTCCCGCTACATCGCCCACATCCATCCCCGCCCCCTCTCCCTCATCCGCCTCGAAGACAACCCCATGGGCGGCGATGAGGCCCGAATGGACGGCCTGTTAGCCATAAGCCAGCCGCCCCATCGCCTCGACGCCGTCCCGGAGATAACGGCCGACTTACTCCGGGAACATTTGGCCTGGATTGATGAAGAACGACCCAATTAAAAATCCGGTCTTGACGCTGTTCATTCAAAGTGCTATAGTTTGCCCATCATGACAAAGCAAACAGCTTACTTTTATTTTTACTTTTTTAGCAATCACCCAAGCCGCACCTGTTGCGAGGGGGTCGTTAAACGCTAAGTAAAAGTAAGTAACGACACCAGATTTCAACAAGACGCGGCTTAAGGGCCGCGTCTTTTTTATTTTACCGGGAGACCTGACAGGTTTTTCATAAGGTAAGCAAGTCAAAATAGTTTAAGCAAAACCTGTCAGGTCTTGCAAATCATAAAAGGGGAAACATCATGAATCTGAATGGAAATGGCAGCAATAATCAACATCGAACAGAGAAAGAAGCCCGACCGATTGTTTGCCGCGGTGTGCGCGGGGCCATCACGGTAGCCAACAATGATGCCGAAGAAATTTTGGCCGCCGCCCGCGAGCTGCTGCAAACCATCGTCGAGGCCAATCAAATGCACCCGGACGACGTGAGCAGCGTCTACTTCACCACCACGCCAGACCTGAACGCCGCTTACCCGGCCCTGGCTGCCCGGCAGTTGGGCTGGTCTGATGTGGCCCTGATGTGCGCCCATGAGATGGACGTGCCCGGCGGGCTGCCCCGTTGTCTGCGCATTCTCATCCATTGGAACACTACCCGCAGCGCCCGGGAAATCAGCCACGTGTACCTGAAAGACGCCCGCGCCCTGCGGCCGGATCGGGACCGCGTTCCGCCGGTACGCCCCCGCCAGGTCAGCGCCATGGAAGCGATGATTCGTGTTTTGGAAGCTACGCTATAGAGATTCTGTAAGGCGATTTTGAAAATCGCCCCACGCCTAATCTCCGGCAACTTAAAACTAAAGTAAGGAAACCTAATGATGATTGTAATTATGCAGCCTGACGCCCCCATGCGAGACATCTCCGCCATCATCGCCTGGGCTGAAGATTCCGGATTCACCATTCATCTTTCGGATGGTATTGAGCGTTCCATTATTGGCATTATCGGCGATGACCGCATTATTAACCGGGAACAGTTGGAGCGAATGTCCGGCGTGGAACGGGTCGTGCCGGTGCTGAAACCCTTCAAGATTGCCAGCCGGGAATTTAAACCCAAAGACACCGTTTTCAAGATTGGCGAACATACCGTTGGCGGCGAAGAGTTGATTATTATGGCCGGGCCGTGTTCGGTAGAAAGCCGCAGCCAGATTATTGAGACAGCCCACGCCGTAAAGGAAGCGGGCGCCCATGTCTTGCGCGGCGGTGCATTCAAGCCGCGCAGTTCGCCCTATTCCTTCCAGGGGATGGGCGAAGAAGGGCTGCGTTATCTGGCCGAAGCGCGGGAAGAAACCGGCCTGCCCATCATTACGGAAGTGATGGAACCGGCGCTGGTGCCGTTGGTCTGCGAGTATGCTGATATTTTGCAAATCGGGGCGCGCAATATGCAGAATTATGCCCTGCTGCACGCGGTAGGCAAGTCACAGCATCCCGTTTTGCTCAAGCGGGGTATGAGCAGCCTGATCGAAGAGTGGCTGATGTGCGCCGAGTACATTTTGAGCCACGGCAATACGCGGGTGATGCTGTGTGAACGGGGAATTCGCACCTTCGAGCGGTATACGCGCAATACGTTTGATATTAACGCCATTCCCGTGG
>JAJRUC010000085.1 GCA_024278015.1 Chloroflexota bacterium | reverse complement strand
GCCATTAACCACAACATCCGCTTTTACCCCCTTAACCTGCACGCCCGCCGGCTGGCAACCGGCGGCGAACTGGGCGAGGTGCGCCTCATTCGGGGGCATTACGTGCAGGATTGGCTGCTGTTCGATACCGACTGGAACTGGCGCTTGCTGGCCGCCGAAGGGGGCCGTATGCGCACCGTCGGCGACATCGGCACGCACTGGCTTGACCTGACCACCTTCATCACCGGCCTGAAGGTGCGGCGCGTCTTTGCCGATTTGCATACCTTTTTGCCCACGCGCCGCCGTCCCCTTAAACCGATTGACACCTTTTCCGGCAAAACCCTCCAGCCGGAAGATTACCAATCGTACAAAGTGGATACCGAAGACTACGGCAGCGTGTTGCTGCAATACGAAGGGGGCGCGCGGGGCGTAGTGACGGTTTGCCAAATGAGCGCCGGGCGCAAAAACCGGCTTTTTTACGAAATCAACGGCTCCCGAAAATCGGTGGCATGGAACCAGGAACGCCCCAACGAACTGTGGCTGGGCAATCGCAACGCGCCCAATCAAACGCTGATAAAAGACCCGGCCATGTTCGGGCCGCCGGTGGCCCGCTTTGCCGATTATCCGGGCGGCCACGCCGAAGGCTACCCGGATACCTTCAAACAGCTTTACAAGGCCGTGTACGATTATATTCGGGCCGGCGATTTTGCCGCCGCGCCCGATTTCCCCACCTTTGCCGATGGTCTGGCCGGTATGCAACTGGTGGAGGCCATTGCCCAAAGCGCGGCTGAAGGCCGTTGGGTGGATGTGCCGGGGTAAGGAATGATTATTCTGCGGCAGCACCTCCGTGCCGGGGCTGGCCGCCAGGCCCGGCATCGACATCATGCTCACCGCGCCCCGCCTCGACGACGCCATCGCCTGCATTGCCCCGTTGCAATCGCTGGGCTACACCTTTGTAGACCATCCCCAAAATACCGGCCGCCGTTTCTTCAAAAAGGGCGACCCCGTCCGCACGCATCATCTGCATATTGTGGAACAGGGCGGCCCGGAAGAAGCGCGGCACCTGGCTTTTCGGGATGCGCTGCGGGCCGATGACCGCCTGCGCGATGCGTATGCCACGCTGAAAATGGACCTGGCAGCCCGATTTCGGTACAATCGCGTGGCCTATACCGAGGCCAGGACGGAGTTTATCGAAAAGACAGTGAATAGTGAATAACGAATAGTGAATGGGTGTTCTAATTTCTAATCGCCAAACGCCAAACGCCAAACGCCTCTCCCTTTCCGCCGCTGTTAAAAAACGGCAATCCATCGAAACGCTGGTTTTTACCAACGGGCATTTCGATTTGCTGCACGCCGGACACATCGATTATTTACGCCAGGCGCGGGCGCTGGGCGACGCGCTTTTTATCGGGTTGAACAGCGACCGCAGCGCCCGCTTGCTGAAGGGCGAAAAGCGCCCCCTCATCCCGCAAGCCGACCGGGCGCGGGTGCTTTCGGCCCTGGAAATGGTGGATGCCGTCATCATTTTTGAGGAACCGACCGCACGCCGGCTGCTGGATGCCCTGCGCCCGGAGGTGTACGCCAAAGGGGGCGATTACGTCCTCGACCCGGCAAAAACGGGCACGCTGCTGCCGGAAGCGCCGCTGGTGCAAAGCTATGGCGGGCGGATTGAACTCATCCCGTACCTGCCCGGCTATTCCACCACCGAATTGATTGCCCGCATTGTGGAGAAATTTTGTGACTGAGAGCCGTCGGGGGTTAGCCAAAGCCGCGCTGTTGATTGCCGCCGGAAACATCACCAGTCGCGTGCTGGGGCTGGCGCGCGACACAGTCATCGCCGGGCTGTTCGGGGCGACGGGCGCGGTATCGGCCTACCGCACCGCCGAATTTGTGCCGCGCCAACTTTATACCCTGCTGGTGGATGGTATGGTCAGCAGCGCTCTGGTACCTGTGTTTTCAGAATATGCGGAAAAAGACCGGCGGGTTTTGTGGCAGGTGGCCGGCCTGATTTTGTCGCTGGCGGCAGTGGTGCTGGGCGCGGTGGTGCTGCTGGGCGAATGGCTGGCCCCGCAAATTGCGTGGCTGCTCGGCGGGGCAAACAACACCATCGATTTGGCGCTGCTGACCCGGCTGCTGCGGTTGACCATCCCCGCCACCCTCTTTTTGAGCCTGTCCGGCATTGTGACCGGCCTGCTGTACGCCCTGAAACGGTTTGTGTATCCTGCCTTCACCGCCGCCATTTTCAACGCCGGGATTGTACTGGTTACGCTGGTGGGGGCGTGGGGATTCCACTGGAATATTGAAATTGTGGCCGTCGGACTGGTGTCCGGCGCGTTGGCGCAGGTATTGATTCAACTGCCCGGCTTGCGGGGCGCAACACTTCGCCTGCAATTTGATTTGCGCCATCCTGTTTTACGGCGGATTGCCAAACTGTATCAGCCCGTCATTTTGGGGCTGCTGGTCACGCTTTTTCAAACCTCGCTTGACCGGCGGCTGGCGAACGGCACGGGTGAAAGCAGTCTGGCCTGGATGCAGAACGCCACCACGCTCATCCAGTTTCCGATTGGGTTGGTGGCGGCGGCCGTCTCGCTGGCAATTTTACCCACCCTGTCGCAATATGCCGCCCAATCTTTGGCAAAAAATGCCGACGGCGAATCGGCGGGCCGTTTGTTCCGCGAAACGTTGTTCAACGGCATCAAAGTGGTGCTTATTTTGATAATTCCGGCGGCGGTGGCGCTCTTCATTCTGGCCGAGCCGATTATCGGCCTGCTTTTTCAGCATGGTGAATTTACCGCGTTTGACACGGCCCAAACCGCGCTGGCCCTCCGGTTTTATCTGCTGGGGCTGGTTTTTGCGGCGGTGGACCAACCGCTGGTGTTTGCGTTTTACGCCCGTCAAAATACGCTCACCCCGGCGCTGGTGGGCATTGCGGCGGTGGGGGCGTATCTGCTGGCGGTTTTCGTGCCGGCGCTGTTCCGTCCCCTGCAAATGACCGATTTGGTGCTGGCGGACAGTATCAAACAACTCAGCCACGTGGCGCTGATGCTGTGGCTTATTCGCAAATGGGGGAATTTGCGCGGGCGCGGGCCGGCCGCCACCGCGCTGAAAGCCGCGCTGGCAGCGGGGGCAATGGGAGCGGTGTTGTATTTCGGGCGGGTGTGGCTGGCGACGGCGCTGCCGCCGGTATCGCTGCTGAATGAAGCCTTGCTGGTGATAATTCTCGGCGCGGCGGGCGGCGGGGTGTATGTCGCCGGAATTACTCTGCTGCGGGTGGATGAAATCGGCCTGCTGACGGCGGCGGTGCGGCGGCGGCTGGGCCGGTGATATTTCTCCCCCCTTGTATTCCCCTCTCTAACCCTCCCTCTGCGGGGGGAAGGGAAATTCGGTTTTACACCGCGTTTGGCACATCCACAAACTCAAGCTCTACCTCAAATTTGGCCTGAATAATCTTGCTTAGTTCCATCAAACCGATGATTTCGGTGTTGTAATGTCCGGCGGCCACCATGCTGATGCCCACTTCGCGGCACAACTCCTGATTCCATTCGCGCGGCTCGCCGGTGATAAACAGGTCGATGCGGTTGGTTGTCAGCCAGGCGTAATCGCCGGGCCGGGGCGCGCCGGAGCCGGCCAGACAGACCATCCGGCGCACTGTCTGGGCGCCGAAGGGATAGTAAAAGCCGTTGCCTTTGAACAGGGCCTGACACCTTTCCAGCACATCGTTCAGGGCAATCCCCTCCGTAAACTCGCCTGTCCAGCCCCAGCCGTCCGGGCCGAATGGTTCGAGGGGGATGCCGCCCAAAGCGCGAATGATGGCGGCGTTATGCCCCACATCGGGGTGACTGTCAAGCAGGTAATGATAGCCGATTAATGAGAGATTGTTTTCCCACAGATATTTAAGGCGCTGGGTAAAGATGGTGTCTGCGGCAAAATGGACGCTTGCGGGCGGGTTCATGGCGTGATGCACCAGCAAGGCTTGCGCGTTGGCCGCTTTCGCTTTGCGGAACAGGCGCATATTGGCGCTGACGCCGGTGGCAATCTTGTCGATATTCGGATTGCCGGCCACTTGCAGGCCGTTGGGCAAATACGAGTCGATGCGCGGCACGGCATTGTGAAAACCCATAAAGGTATCCAGAAACTTGACCAGTTCATCCAGATGAACCATAACGCCTCCTTTGAAAACAGGTTTCGGTTTAGTTTATATCGGCAAAATACTTGTGGCACTCATTGTCAAACAACAAGCCGATGAAGTTGTAGTGGCTCCCCCCTTAATCCCTGATGAAGAAACCGCTTCGCGCCCTCACAGAGGGGGGGAGGGGGTAAAAAGCGCGATCCGGTTGTTTTCAACCTCAACTGGCCTGACCATCACCCGGCGTAATTAATTTACGGACAGACACTTGGTTTATATGGGACAGCGAAGGATGGTTCGGAAAGTGCGGGCGGGAAACAGTCCGCGACGCTTCCGGTTTTTTATCAATTATAGGAGCTTATGATGTTATGGTCAAAACAGAGCGGGTTTTGGCGCGGATATTTTAAGGGCGCGATGTATTTTTCCCGATTAGCCGATAATGGGGTAAAATGATGATTCAAACTGAAGCAGAGAAATTTTAGTGGTCACTGTTACTAAATTCAGTGCCCTGTATGGTTACGATTCAAAAGGATTAACCGGCAAAGGAACAGGTGTCAATAATGAAAATTTTAACCGACAGGGCCGCCGATTTGTCGGCCGCCGATATAGCCGACCACCAGATTACCGTGGCTCCCCTCTACATTCAGTTTCCCGATGGCGAAATTGACTCGGCGGACATCTCGCCCGATGACTTCTATGATAAACTCGAGACCATGTTCCCCAACATTCCCACCACGGCCCAACCCTCTGCCGGCACGTTTGCCGACCTGTACCGGCAGATGGCCGCTTCAGACCCGGATATTATGGCCGTTCATATCTCGTCCGGGTTAAGCGGCACCAGCCAGTCTTCGGCCCTGGGGGCGGGACAGGTGTCGGAAGCCAATGTGACTGTCGTCGATACCCTGACCCTGTCCGGCGGAGAGCGGTTTCAGGTGCTGGCGGCGGCGATGGCGGCCAAAGCGGGCTGGTCGAAAGAGAAAATTCTGGAACGCCTGGCCCAAATTCGGGCCGCGACGGAACTCATTTACACCCTCGATACCCTGACCTATTTGCAGCGCGGCGGGCGCATCGGCCGGGTGCAGGCCCTTGCCGGGGCGCTCTTCAAAATCAAGCCGGTCATTCACGTGGCCGTCGACGGCAAATACAGCACTCTGGGCAAAGCCCGCACCTTGCCGCGCGCCCGGCAAATCATCCTTGATACACTGGCAGCAAGATACGGCCATAAAACGCCGTTGTGGGCCACAATCCTGCACGGCCGGTTTGCCGGACAAGCCCAAAAATTATCAGCTTCCGTGCTGGAAACCTTCAACGTTGCCAAACACGAGGTGATGCGGATTTCGCCGGTGCTGGGCGTGCATACCGGCCCCGGCATTGCAGGCGTGGCGGCTGCGCCCTTCGCCTTGTTTGAAGACTTGCTTTAGGAGATATTTATGTCCGGCAGCAGCGCTTTGCACAAAGAAAAAGCCGCCGGGCGCGGCCCCGTGAACCTGGCTATTGTCACCGTCAGCGATTCACGCGCACCCGATACCGATGTGAACGCCGCCTACCTGCGCGAACAGATTGCCCTGGCCGGCCATACCGTGTCGGCTTATCATTTGATAAAAGATGAACCGGCCCAGGTGCTGGCCGTGCTGGACGACCTGGCCCAATCAGACGCGCAAGTCATCCTCTTTAACGG
>JAJRUC010000084.1 GCA_024278015.1 Chloroflexota bacterium | reverse complement strand
TTTCCGCTTGTTGCAGGCAGCGCATCAGACCCAGGGCGTATTCCGGGTGGCCTTCATGCGCCACGACGGTTGCCCACAACAGCAGCGTGTCCAGCACCGAATGTTGAACATCAAGGGCAATGGCCTCTCTAAGGGCCTGCCGCAAATATCGTTTGGCTTTATGAAACTTCTTCATTTGCGTCTTAAGCTGGGCCATTGCCTTGAGGGTGGTGATGATTGCCCGCCGGTCGCCTGCCTGCCGGTTTAAATCGAGACTTTCCTGCAAATAGTGCCGGGTTGCCTCAAAGTCTTCTTGCGCCAAAGTAATTTTCCCCAAATAGGTCAGGGCCGCCGAAATACCATGTTGATAGTCGATTTCCCGATAAATTTCCAGACTTTGTTGAAACAGCGCCCTGGCCTGTTCCAAATGGCCCCGTTCCTGTTCGGCGGCGCCCTGATTGATGATAACTTTGGCAACGCCATATTGATTGCCCAGCCGGCGGGAAATAGCCAGGCTTTCTTCATATAATACAGCGGCGCGGTCATACTCGGCAGAAGCGTCGCAGATGGTGTTGGCTAAACTGCACAGAGCTTGCGCCAGTTCATAGTCGGCATTTGTTTTGCGAGCCGCCGCCACACTTTCCTGAAAATACTGCCGGGCCGTGGTGAAATCGCTCTGCCAATAGGCAATGCGCCCCCAAATATCCAGCGCCGTCGAGAGGTATTGCCAGGCCCGCCCGGCTTTAAAAACGCCGATGCTTTGGGTCAACAGGGTCTTGGCGGCCTCATAGTTCGATTGCCAGGCGCAAAATTCGGCCCGGCACATCTGCAATCGGGCCGGCAGCAGGGCGTTTTCCACATCTGATGAAATGGCCCGGCTTGCCGCCAGAAACAGCGCCTCCCCTTCTTGCCACCAGCCCCGGCCCCACAAAAACAGCCAGGTGCTTTCCAGCATGTTTTGTATCAGGTCGCTTTGCTGTTGAGTGATAGCCCACTGCCATGCGGCCCGAATATTTTCTGTTTCGGCGTCGATTTCCGCTTCAACCATTTTCTGGTTACGGCCTTTGAGTTCTTTTTGCCGTTTGCGCAGAAAATCGGCGTAAAACCGGCTCATCCGCTGCCGGGCAGCTTTATGGTCGGCGGAATGTGCGTCTATTGTTTCCTGGGCAAATCGCTTCAGCAGGGGATGAATGGCGACACGGCCCTGGTCATCTTGCTTCAAAAACGATTTATCGGCCAGGGCCATAAGCGTGTGCAGGTTGGTTTGGGCCACTGCCTGCGCCGCTTGCAGTCGAAACGGGCCGCGAAAAACGGTTAAAGCCCGGACAACGGCCTTCTCTTTTTCAGACAGAAGCTGCCACGTTCGGTTAAAGACCGCCCGCAAACTGGTATGCCGGTTGGGCCGGCCTTGCACCGGCGAGGTTAAAAAATCCAGACTGTTTTCTATTTCGGCCACAATATCCGGGCACGATAGCAGGCGCGTCCACGAGGCCGCCAGTTCCAGCCCCAACGGTATGCCGTGTAATAATTGACAAATGCGGACAATCGCCTGAGCGTCGGCGGGGGCAGGCGAGAAGGCCGGATAAACCAGTTTGGCGCTTTGGATAAACAGCCGGGCTGCCGTCGATTCCGGCAGCCGGTCAGCGGGCGTTGGGTAGTTGGGGGGAGGATAGTCCAGGCCCGGCACGTCAAACAACCATTCCGGCTGAATATTCAATCGTTCCTGAGAGGTGACAAGCACTTTAACCAGCGGCGCATTCCGGATAATTTGATGCGCCAGCACGCCGACGGCAAGCAGGTGTTCAGCATTATCCAGCACCAGTAACAACTCTTTTTCCCGAAGATAATCCAGCAAGTGGTCGGTTGCGTTGGCGTTGGCGGCCTGGATATCCAGCGAGTCTATCAGCGCCTGAACCACCATAGTTGTGGAATGGAAAGGAATGAGCGACAGATAATGCGTTCCGTGCAAAAAGGCGTGTTGTTTTTGGCCGGCAATTTCAAGGGCCAGCCGGGTTTTGCCGATACCGCCCGGCCCGATGAGCGTCAGCAGGCGGCAGGCCGGGTTCACAAGTTGTTGGCCGATGGCGCGCAGTTCTTTTTTTCGGCCTGTAAAGGGCGTGGTTTGCACCGGAATATTTGAGGGGGGAACGGCTTTTATGGTGCGGATGCGGTCGTACAGGGCGGTGGTTTGCGGTGACGGCGTTACGCCCAGTTCGGCTTCCAAAACGATGGCGCAGGCTTTGTATTGTTGCAGGGCGGCGCTCCGCCGACCACTTAAGGCCAGCAAGCGCATCATAAAACGGTGGGCCTCTTCGCGCAACGGGGCCAGTTTAAGCAACCGCGCTGCGTGTTTAATGCCGCGTTGAAAGGCCCCTTGTTGCAAGTAATAGCGTGTCAGCGCGGCAAGCCCTTCGGTAGCGTATCGATGCAGATATTCCCGTTCTAACGAGACCCATTCTTCAAATGAGCGGCTGTCGCGAACAAAAAAACCGGCCAGAAAACCGTCTTTATAGATCTGCAAGGTATCTTCCAGCCGGGGCGCAAGCTCATCAGAGAGCGCGCCGGCCCGGTCAATCTCTTCCAGAATAGCCGAAATTTGGCCGGCAAATTCGGCGGCATCCAGCCAATAATTGCTCTGGGGGTTTATGGCGGCGATTTGGCGGGTGATAGCCAGAAACGGGGATAGCTGTTTGCGCAGGCTGGAAAGGATAACCCGCAAATTACCCAGCGCCTGGCTTTGAGACCGGTCGCTCCACAGCAAGGTTGCCAGCGCCTCGCGGCTGTGAGGCCGGCGGGTATAGGCCAGATAGACCAGCAAGGCTTCCGCTTTTCGAGAGGCAAGGGTGGCGACCGGCCGGTTATTTAACCGGATGGACAGACTTCCAAACGCACAAATTTCCAGTTTGTTGGTTGAAGCAACCATCTTTTCTTCCCGCGCAAACTTTACGTTGATTGAATGATGATATTATAACCTCAGTTCGAAGATTGTTGCCATAGTGCGTTCAACCCCCTCCCCCGACAGCGGGGGAGGAGCTAACTTCCCCCCGCTTGAGGGCGCGAAGCGGTTTCTTCATCAGGGACCGAGGGGGGAGAAAAGCGATAATATCGAAACTCCGAATTCAGGTTATTATAACAAGGGATTGGGTACTCGCAAAGAGAGAGGGGAGGCCCGGCAATTTTCATTTTAAATGCGACGACGGTTCTTTCGGCAGGTCACGCCGGAGAGACGTGACCTGCCGGGTATCATCAGGCCGGCGATAAATGCCGGCGTTCCTGTTGAAACTGGCTGGTGTACAGGGTGTAGTAGTGTCCCCGCCGGCGTATCAGTTCGGCGTGAGACCCCATTTCAGAGATACCGCCATCTTCAATGACCAGAATACGGTCGGCCCGTTTGATGGTTGACAGCCGGTGGGCAATGATGATGCTGGTGCGATTTTTCATCAGCGTTTCCATGCCGCGTTGAATCAGGCTTTCGGTCACGGTATCTACCGAACTGGTGGCCTCGTCCATGATAAAAATTTCAGGCTGGGCCAGAACGGCCCGGGCCAGGCTGACAAGTTGCTTTTGCCCCACCGAAAGCAGGTTGCCCCCTTCGCCCACTTCGGTATCGTAGCCGTGTTCCATGTCGCGGATAAATTCGTGGGCGTGAGCCAGTTTGGCCGCCGTTTCAATTTCGGCGCCGGTGGCCTTCAGCCGCCCGTAGCGAATGTTCTCCCGGATGGTGCCGGAGAACAAATGCGGCGTTTGCAAAACCATCCCGATGCGCGATTGAAGAGCCTGCAAGGTGAGGGTGGTGTAATCCAGCCCGCCAATTTTAATGACGCCGGTGGTCGGTTCGTAGAAGCGGCAAATCAGGTTGACAATGGTTGATTTTCCGGCGCCGGTCGGCCCCACCAGGGCAATTGTTTCGCCTTGTTTGATGGTCAGGTCAAAATTTTTCAATACCGATTTGCCCGTTTCGTAAGAAAAGTTTACCGTGTCAAAGTGAACATCGCCCCGAATGGTGCCGGGGTCTGTGGCCTGGGGGCAGTCAATAATATCGGGCCGGGCATCAGTCAGCGAGAAAACCCGTTCCGCCGAGGCGATAGCCTGCTGCATTTCGGCGAAGACGCGGGCCAGGTCTTGCACGGGCCACATCATAAAGGTTAAATACGAGATGAAGGCCTGAATACCGCCGATGGTTATGCCCCCCACGCGAGCTTGCAAGCCGCCGTACCAAATGACCGCACCCAGTGCCGTGGCGCTGATAATTTGCACCACCGGCAAAAACAACGCCGACAGCCAGGCCGCCCGGTAAGCCGCCCGGTACAGATTGGAGGCCAGGTTATCAAATTCTTGCAGGTTGCGGTCTTCGCGCACCAGGGCCTTTACCACTCGCACGCCGGTGATGTTTTCGTTGTACGTGCCCGTCAGCCGGGAGTTGAGCTTGCGGACTTTGCGGTATTCCACAATAATCCGCTTTTTGAACTCGGTGGCGACTACCACCAGCACCGGAATGACAAGCATCACCAGCAGGGCCAGCTTCCAGTTGATGACCAGCATAAAGACGACAGAAGAAAACAGGCTGAGGACGGCCCAGGTCACATCCAGCGTGCCCCCCGTCACCAGTTCGGCGCTGCGCGCGGTATCGGAGGTAACGCGCGAGATAATCCAGCCGA
>JAJRUC010000083.1 GCA_024278015.1 Chloroflexota bacterium | reverse complement strand
GGCGTTGCTCGGGGTGATGCCGGCGGCGGTCAGCCAATCATCGGTGTAGCGCAGGGTCAGGCTGATGATGCCGCTGAACGGCCTGGAGGCATGCAGGGTGAAACTTTGCCCGGCAAAGCGCAGGCTGGATGACAGCGCCTGGGTGGGCGTGGTCTGCGCCGTGTAGGTGAAGGTAGTCGGCTGGGTTAAAACGCCGCCGGGTATCACCAACCCCGTGCCGTCGCTGAAGGTGGTGCCGGTGCCGCTGGTGGTGCCGGTCACTACGCCCGGTGTGGGGTCAATCAGTCGTATCAGGTGATGGCCCGTGGCCTGGCCGCCGTCATTTTCGGCGGTGGCGGTGATGGCCTTCAGGCCGGGCGTTGTCCACTGGATGCCGTTGTAGCTGAAGGTGTTTCCGCCGCTGCTCACCGATTGGCCGCCGTCGCTGCGGTTGATGGTGTAGGTTAGCGGGGTGGTCACGTTTGGGGGGGCCACAGTCAGACTGAAGGTGTAGGGGGTGTTGATGGCGCCCACCCACGGCCCGGCAATTGACAGGCCGACGGGAGTCACCACAGTAGTTGTGGGGGGCGTGGTGGTGATGGCAATGGTGTGATAACCGGTCACCACGCCCAACCCGTTATCGGCCACTACGGTGATGGCTTTGGTGCCGGTAATGCTCCACGACACGTTTTTGAAGTTAATTGCCCGCCCCAACAAGGCCGTTACCGGCCCGCCGCCATCGGTGCGGGTGATGGTGTAGCTGATGGGCGTAGAAACGTTGGCCGGGTTGACGGTGATGGTGAAGGTGTAGGCTGCGCCCGGCTCTCCGGTGCTTGGTCCGGCGATGACCACCTCGGTGGGGGCGCCGGCCGGCGCGCCGCCGCTGGTCAGGTTTACCTGCGTGCGGCTGCCACGCCCGGCCCACGTAACGGGGCCGGTATCCGGCGTGGTAATAAACGGCCCGCTGCCGTCGGGCAGCCACACCCAAAAGCTGAGGCTATCGCCCTGGGTGGCCCCTTCATCAACGGTGGTGGTGGTATCGTCGCCGTAGGCGTGCAAAAAGCCGTACCGGCCCGCTTGCGTCACCCGAAAATCGCCGATGTACACGCCGGCGCTATCGTATGCGGCCAGTAGCGCGCCCACCGGGGCGGGATTGCCCTGCACGGTCAGCGAGCCGTAAAAATCGGCCCATTCAGTGGTGACAGTGTAGGGAATGATGGCGCTGATGTTGATGTTGGATATATCGCCGCGCCCGTTCCAGACCAGTTGCTTGCCCTGTCCGGGCGATGCCGGACGGTCGGCAATGGTAAACGTCAGGTTGTCGCCCGCTTGCGCCCCTTCGTCCGCCGGGGTGCGGGGGTCATCGCCGTACACGTGCAGCAATCCGTACAGACCGGGGGTGTGAACCACAAACTCACCGGCAATTACGCCATCGGGGTCGTAGGCTAAAATTGTGGCGCCGGGGGGGGCAGAATGACCACTGAGCGTCGCCACGCCGTAAAAATCGGCCCACTCAGTGGTTGGGGTAAAAAAACGGGTGGCAGCCACTCCCTGCTCTGCCGAAGAAGTGATTGATAATCGGGTGGGACGTTTGGCAAAATAGGGTGGGTAGGTTAGCGTTTGCGTCCCCATGCCCTGTTTGATTTGTATCCAATAGGCAAAGCCGGGCCGTAGCTCGGTCAGGTCGCTGAACTGCGGGTCGGCGGCCAGGTAGGTTTGGCCCGCGCCGTCGTAGCCTTGCACCACGTCGTATGTTCCGGCGATGCTTTCCAAAGCCACCGTAACGGGCCAGGTGCGGTCCGGCAGGTAGCTGACCAGATTCCAGCCTTCGTACAGGGTGATTTCGGTGTTGTTGCGGGTGGGGTCGTAATTCATGGTCAGGGTTTGGGTGGCGCCGGAAGTGTTGTTAATCCAGTAGCCGTGCAGCGAGTCCATCGTCAGCAGGTCGCTGGCGGAATTGCCCGGTTCGTAGGTAGCGCCGCCGCCCAGGGGGCCGCCCTCAAAGCCGAGTACCACATCGTATTGACCGGACAGACTGGCCAGCACATCGGTGATGGCGTTGCTGGTGGGGGTCACGTCAAACGAGAAGAGGTTCCAGCCGGGGCCGAAGTCGCGGCTGAAGATGGCGTCGGGGCCATAGGCCGGCGACATTTTGGTGGTGGTTCCGCCCCGGTAAATGCTGATGACGTTGGGTTTTTGGGTAGTGGCCGTCAGCCGAATCCCTTCCCCGGCGGCCAGCGGCCTGGGCAGGGTGGCCGTAAAGCGGGCCGTGCCGGTGATGTTTTGAACCACGGCGGTGGTCAGCAATTCCAGCGCGTCCTGGCCTTCGGTCAGGTCGTCCAGATACAGTTCGATGTAGCAATTTTTGCAGTCGTAGCCGGGCTGCGTTTCGCCCACCACCAGCGTGTCGCTGATGATGATGATTTGCGGCGGCTCGAAAAGGCGCAGGGTTTGGCTGATGGCCGGGCCAAATTCGATGACCTTGCTGGTGCTGTTGCGGACGATGTTGTTGAGCATGGTAAATTGCAGGGCAAACGGCGAGCCGTCGTTGACGTAGATGGCCCCTTCGGTCGGTTTGGGCGGGCTGGCAGAGGCGTCGAAGAAGCTGGAATGGGCGTTGACGATGGTGTTACTCATCACCCTGATGCCCATCGGAGCGGAAAAGACGCCGGTCACATAAATGCCCTGCCCGCACACCCCCACTTCGGCGCTGCTGCTGTCTATGCCGATGGTGTTGTAGGCGAAGGTGTTGTTGCTGCCTCCCGTCCAGATGGCGGGCGGGTACGTTTCGCTGGCAGAATGGGGAGAGTGAATCCCGGCGATGGTGTTGGACACAATCTGGTTGAAACTGCCGCTGAGGATTTGGAAGCCCCAGCCGCCGTACCATTCGGCGGGGTCGTAGACCGGGGCGGGGGAGTCGCAGAAGAGGCGGTTGCCGGGCACAGTACCGTCGGCGCGGGTGCCAAGCCGGTTGTATTGCAGGGTGTTGTGGTTGCCCTGCACCCGGATGCCGATGTTGGAGCCGGTGACGGTGGTGCCGCTGATGGTGTTGCCGTCGCCCTGAATATCGATGCCGCCCCCGGCCAGGGAAATGTTGGGGTTGGAGCCGGGCACAATTTCCGTGCCGGCGGCATTGAGGCCCACCCAGACATTCTCTACGGTGTTATTGCCCCCCACGCCGGAAACATCGTTCAAAAAGACGCCGCCCCCGCCGTTGAAGGCCAGGTTGCGGACGGTGTTGTAGCTCACGCCCACCAAATCAAAGGAATTGGCGCTGTTGATGATGATTTTCGGGTAGCCGCTGGTGCGTCCGCCGGGCTGGGTATCGCCATCAATGGTGATGTAACTGTTGGGGTTTTTGGGATTGTCAAGGACACTTTGCACAATCGCTTCGCCGGCGCCGCTGGAATAGTCGCCGTCCATCACGATGGTCCACGTGCCGCTAATGGCGTTGTAGTTGGTATCTGTGACGGGAATATTGAAGCGGATGAGGATGGGCCGGTACTTTGCCGGCCGGTGGCTGGCTTCCACCAACGCCCGGCGCAAATTACACTTGCCGTCTGTGGCGGGGTAGTAGGTGCCGGTGCTATCCGAGGCAAGACTGTCGTAGTAGCAGGTTCTGTTTGTATATTCGTTGTAAGTGTCAACGGTACTGTTGACGGTGATAACGGTGGTGAAGGCGGTTGGCGCTCTGGGGGCCGACGCGACAGGGGCGGTGTCTGCCTGCTCCACGGTAGAGGCCATCGCTACGCCGGCCACCAGCAATACCAGCAACAGAGACAAAAAACCGGGTTTCAATAATTTTCGTTTCATTACCTTTCTCCTTGCTAACCAGCCGCCGAAAATTTTACCGGCGACCATTGAGGTTACAAATAACTTCCGATAGATAGTAACATGTAATTTATGGTATCGGCCCTCCTTTTTTATGAAGTGGGGGTCATTCGGGAGTCATCGGCTGCTTCCCGGGTATCGGTTTGGTCTTCCAGAAAAGCGACCAGTTTTTCCAGATTACTGAATCCTTTTCTCTCTCTTGTGTGAATATTTTCCAGCAGCACCCGCCATGATGCCTCTTCATCCTCTCTCCACAACCGCAATAAATACGCCATGTAGGTATTTTTCTTGTCGGACACAGGTTGTTCCTTTAAAGTCAGGACTGACGCAGTTGCGGCATTTTACCCCCCTCGGTCCCTGATGAAGAAACCGCTTCGCGCCCTCAGGCGGGGGGGAATTTTGCTCCCTCCCCTTTTAGGGGGAGGGTTGGGAGGGGGTAGAACATCGTGATTTACCGCAACTGCGTAAGTCCTGAAAGTATTCCAGGGTATAAAAACAGGGTGGTGGTAATTTTTGACTGATGGGACAAATTGTCTTTCCCCTCTCCCTAACCCTCTCCCCGCTGGGGAGAGGGAATTTTGCTCCCTCCCCTTTTAGGGGGAGGGTTGGGAGGGGGTAGAACATCGTGATTTACCGCAACTGCGTAAGTCCTGAAAGTATTCCAGGGTATAAAAACAGTTTAACGGACAAACGTTCAGAAAACGTTAAAAACGGGGGCATGGAAAGGTCAGAAAATTGATTTGGCTGTTTTTTTGGGCAAAAACATGCTACTATAGGGGCGGTGTGCGAACCACCTTGCCTTTTGATGAAAAAAACTTCATTAAAAATTCACTTGCCTTTCATGAAAGATGCCTATACTATACTCAACTGCGTCACAAACGAACATGGTTTTTCACTGATATATGTTGGTTCGGGGTAGGGACAACCCTTGTGGTTGCCCTGTGTTTCAGCCCGAATTTGGGCGACCACAAGAGTCACCCCTACAAAAACCGGCGTATTCCTGCAAATCCATGTTATTTGTAACTACTCACCCTCTCGTGAGGGGGGAGAATGTAACACTTCCCCCCGTCAACGGGGGGATTGAGGGGGTAAAAAATGGCAAAGCCGCTCTAATTGGTAACTTTATCTCTGATGCCTGAGTAGTTACTGTTATTTTATGACGCGGTTGAGTATATCAGTGATTTAGCCAAACGAAACGAGATATGTTATGCGAATTTTGATTGTGGAAGATGATGAACGGATTGCCCGCTTTATCAGGAAGGGGCTGGAAGAAGAATGTTACGCCGTCGATGTAGCCCTCGACGGCCGCGACGCCCTCGACTGGGTTGACGGGGCCGCCTACGATGTCATGCTGCTGGACATTATGCTCCCCGGCCTGAACGGCTTCGAGGTGTGCCGCATCCTCCGGGACCGGGGGGTTCATACGCCCATCCTGATGCTCACTGCCAGAGACGATGTGGATGACCGCGTCACCGGCCTTGACGTGGGCGCAGACGATTATCTTTCCAAACCGTTTGCCTTCAAGGAATTGCTGGCCCGTATTCGGGCCTTGATTCGGCGTAACGCCTCAACCGGCAGCCGCAGCCTGGTATTGGGCCTGGCTGACCTGGAGCTTGACACTGTTACGCATCAGGCCAAACGGGGCCGGCGCGATATTGAGTTGACATCCAAAGAGTATGCCTTGCTGGAATACTTGTTGCGCCATCCCCGCCGCCCCTTAACCCGCACCATGATTCGGGAGAGCATTTGGGGTTACGATTATTACGGCGCATCAAATGTGGTCGATGTCTATATCCGCCATTTGCGCCAAAAGCTGGAAACAAACGGAGAGCCGCCCCTCATCCATACGGTTCGGGGGGTGGGCTATAAAATAGATGACCTCGCATGAATATTCGGTTACGATTAACCCTGTGGTACACCGCCATCCTGTTCATCATTCTGCTGATATTCAGCGTGTCCCTTTATGTGGCCCTGGAAAGCACCCTGTTTGTCAGTCTGGATACTCATTTGCAACAGGAAGCCGCGCAGGTGATTGGCGGCCTTGAATTTATCGGCAGGGAATCAGACGATAAGTATGATGATGACGAGGTTGCCGCTGCGCTGACGGTCAGCGGTTTGCGTTTACGCTACGTGCCGGAAGAAGGGGTGTTGTGGCGCATCTTCGACCGGAACGGGCAGGTTTTGGTTGACCCCGGTTATTTCAAGGATGCAATCTTCCGGAACGACGCGCTGCCCACCGATTACGCCCGCCTTGAATACGCTACCCTGGCCGACAATGTGCCGGTAAAGGTCTACACCGTCCCCTTTGTGATAGAAGGCCGGGGCGCGGGTATCGTTCAAATTGCCGAAAGTTATCATCACATTCAGCAAGTGCAGCAACTGCTCGTTTTTCTGCTGGCTATCGGTATCCCTTTCACCATTTTGGCGACAACGGCGGGGGGCTGGTTTTTAGCCACCCACGCCTTGCAGCCCATCGACCGGATTACTTCGGCGGCGCGGCAAATCAGCGCCAGCGACTTGAATCGCCGCCTGAACATGAACCTGCCCAATGACGAAATCGGGCGGCTGGCAACCACCTTCGATGATATGCTGGCCCGTCTGGAAGCCGGCTTCGACCAGCAAAAACGCTTCATCGCCGATGCCTCGCACGAGATGCGCACCCCGTTGACCATCCTGAAAGGCGAGGTAGACGTTACCCTCAACCGCCCGCGCACTGCCGCAACCTACCGCGAAACGCTGGAACTGGTGGATGAAACCACCAACCAGCTCATCGCCCTGGTGGAAGAACTGTTTTTGCTGGCCCGGGCCGATAATCAACAATTGCCGCTGCAACTGACCCGCTTCAACCTGGCCGAACTCATCAGCCGGGCCGCTTCCCGGCTGGTGGCTCAGGCCGAAAAGAGAAACGTGGCCCTGCACATCGACATTCCGCCCGCGCTGCCCATCGTGGCTGACGCCGATAAATTGACCCGCCTGGTTTTGAATTTGGTGAGCAACGCCATTAAATACACCCGCCCCGGCGATGACGTGACCGTTTCGGTGGCGGCAGAGGGCCGTTTCGCCACACTGACCATCGCCGATACCGGCCCCGGCATTCCCGCCGAACACCTGGCGCACCTGTTCGACCGGTTTTATCGGGTGGACAAGGCTCGTTCCCGGTCTGCTTCGGTGACGGATACAAACAGCAGCGGGGCCGGGCTGGGGCTTTCAATTGTCAAACGGCTGGTAGATTTGCACAACGGGCGCATTGACGTAGCCAGCGAGGTGGGGCAGGGCACAACCTTTGTAGTGTGGTTGCCGTTGCAGCCGCCGGCGGACGATACGGGTTAACAGGGGCACAAATTCGGCTATCGGCTTTTTGCTTTTAAGCGAATTGTTATTTTCAAGGGAGCAGCTTTAATATTATGAAACGATTATGGCTTTTTACGGCCATTGCTCTGGTCACTTTAGGGGCCATTGCCTTTGCCGGATTCAAGAATTTTACCACGCAGCCCGGTTCGGCTGTTTTGCCCACCGTGGTGTTGCCGGTTGACCCCGCCATCACCGCCCTGGAAACGGAAGTGGCCCGCCGGGACCAGGATTTTTCGGCTCAGTATCAGGCCTTGCAGCAAACCCTGGAGGCCCGGCGGGCCGAGGATGAAGATACCATCACCCATCTGCTGAGCGATATTGCCGTGGCCCAAACCAAAGTGCAGGCCTTGCAAGGCCAACAGCAGACCCTTTCGACGCAAATTACCGCGCTTGAAACCACCAAAACCCAAAGCCGAACCACCTATCAGCAAAATCTGGCTGTGCAGCGGGCCGAATATGAACGCCGGATTCAAACCCTGGAAACGCAACTGGCCCTGGTGCAGGCTCAACTGGCGCAGTTGCAAGGGAAAACCGGACAGTAGGGGGAGATTGGCATGAAACGTTTCGGACGGATATTCTGGATAAGTTTTGCGGCTACGGCCGCCGCCCTGATTATTCTGGTGGGCGTTTCGGCGCGGGTGCTGCCCGGTCAGGCCCGGCAGGTGGGCCTGGATGTAAAAATAGACGTGGCCGCCACGGCGCAAGCCATTCGCGCCAAAAACAACCGGGCCAGGCTGGAAGCGCATCTTAAAACCCAACAGGACGATTGGGAAACCCGGCTGCATGACCTTGAGCAGACCCTTGAGCGGACGCAAGCTGAAAATCAGGCTCAAATTTCGCAACTGGAAAAACAGTTGACCGGCTATCGAACGCAAATTGATGACCTGACCCGGCAAATTCAGGAGGCGGAACAAACTTACACCCAATTGCAACAGGTCGTTCAGGCCGACGAGACCACGTACCAACAGTCGCTTGAGATATTGAAGGCCGAATACGAACCGGCAAAGAAAGAAATTGAAAATGAATTGACCGTGGTTGAGGACGAGTTGCAAACCACAATGGCCGCCCTGGAAGCCGCCTCGCCCTCCGGCGACGGCCCTGCCGGCGATACGAGTACCGGCACAGACCAGCAGGATGATTCAGCCTCGGACGGGGCCGGTGACAGCAGCAACGACAACCACGATGACTCGAAAGATGACTCCGGCGACGATTCGAAGGACGATTAATTGTAGAGGCGCGATACATCGCCGGGAGCGTCCAGCAAGCGCCGGATGGTTTGGGTCAGCGTCTGCGGCGAAAAGACGGGCGGCAAAAAAGCGACATCGGATTGGGATATATCCGGCACGTCAGCTTTATCGTTGATAACCAGCAGCCGGGGGGGCGGTTGCTCTCCGGCTGCCTGTATTTGTTCTCTGATACGCAACACAACCGTATTCCCCATAATCAACTTTATATGTTGCGGCCGGCGTTGCCATTGGGCCAACCCGTCGGCCTCATCGGCAGCCGGGATGACGGTGTAGCCGGCGTTTTCCAAAATCCGTTGCAGGATAGCGGTAATGGCGGTCTCGTCTTTGATGAGAAGCAGCGTTTCGCTGCCGGTCGGCAGGTTCTTGACGGCCCGGCCGTCTGCGGCGGCCAAAGCCGGCAGATAGAGTTTGAAGGTACTGCCTTGACGGGGACGGCTTTCCACCTGAAAGAATCCGCTTTGCTGGCGGGCCAAACCGGCCGCAATGGCCAGGCCCAGCCCGCTGGCCGATACTGATTCCTGCGTGGTGAAAAACGGCTCAAAAATTTGCGCCTGCGTTTCGGCGTCCATCCCATAGCCGGTATCGGTAATAGCCAGCACCACGTAGTTATCGGTGGGGGAAGGAGGGGCGGCCGGCGCCGGCGGGGCCGCGTTTGCCGGCTTTTCCTGATACGTTTTGAGCGTCAGGGTGCCGCCGCCGGGCATGGCGTTGTTGGCATTCTCGCACAGGTTCATCAGAATTTCTTCAAGGGCGTTCAGATTGCCGTTGACGGCGGGTAAATCGGGACTCAGGTCTACGGCCAGCACAATGCCGGGCTGAATGGCCTCCTTGATGCGGCGTTTGGCATCTATGACCACCTGATTCAAATTGACGGGGTGATTCGGCAGGGGTTGTTGATTGGCAAAATCCAGCAACTGCTCAATCAACACGGCCATGCGTTTGGTGTGGCCCTGAATGTGCTGCAAATCTTCATACAGCGGGTTGTCGCTGGGGGTTTCGGCCAG
>JAJRUC010000082.1 GCA_024278015.1 Chloroflexota bacterium | reverse complement strand
CCTGGGCCTGGGCGCTCTGGTCATCATCGGGCTGGATTTGTTCAGCCTGGGGGCCAACGTTGATGTGGGCCACACCGACCCGACCGCCGGCTTCGACCACCCCGCCGCGCTGGCTTATTTGCAAAAAAACGCGGGCATCAACCGCCTTGAAGTAACCACCGATGTGTGGCATTTGTGGCAGCCAGATACGGCCCTGCTCAACGGCCTGTACGATGCCTGGGGGCTGTACAATCCCCTGACTCTGGCCGACACCACCCGGTATTGGGGGCAGGTGTGGCCGCGCAGCAGCGTTAGCTACAATTTGCTGGGTATCAAATACATCATCGCCGGCAAAGCCGGCCCCCCCGCCGACGGCGATATTGTACCCGTCTTTGACGCTGACCCCGACATCAACATTTATCTCAATCGACAGGCGTTGCCGCGCGCGTTGTTTGTGGCGCACGCCACCGTGGTCAACTCGCACGCGGCGGCGTGGGATGTCCTCAAATCACCCGGTTTTAACCCCGTGACCACCGTCATTCTGGAAGCCCAGGCTGGCTTGCCAAAAACCGACACTTCCCCGCCCGCCGAACCGCCCGCTTACGATATTGCCCTGTTGCAATACGAACCACGCACCGTAACCGTGGGGTTGACAGCTTCCGCTGCCGGCTATCTTTTCCTGTCCGATGCGTATTATCCCGGCTGGCAAGCCACCGTCGACGGCCGGCCGGCGGCGCTGTACCGGGCCAATTACGCCTTTCGGGCAGTGCCGGTTCCGGCGGGGGCGCATACCGTCCAATTCCGGTTCAAGCCGGTATCGTGGACGGTGGGGTTGACCATTACCCTGTTGACGCTGGCCGGCTTGCTGGGGTTTTGGGGCATAGTCCGGTGGGCGCGCGGCGGCGCGCCCCCTGCGGCGGGTGTTCGTAGGGGCGGCTTGTGAGCCGCCTCTAATTGAAGACACCTACAAAAATATCATTGTGTTTTGCATTAACGCATCCATTGCCAGTGGCGCAAACGCCAATTGTGCCCCTCAACAGCCAGTGCGGCGATAAAGCCCGGCATCGGCGTGAACGAGCGCAGAGACCAGCGGTCAACTTCTGCGGGGTCGTCGGCTACGCGCAAAAGTTGGGCCGGTTGGCCCGGCGTCAAGGACACGTCAAAGCTGTCGAGGGGGCGGGTGATGCCGTCGCCCACGGCTTTGAGGTAGGCTTCCTTGCGCGTCCAGCAGGCGAAGAAGGCTTCGGTGGTTTGGCCGGAAGGCGCGGCCTGCAACGCCGTCTTTTCCACCGCCGAAAAAAACCGCTCGGCAATGCGTCCGGCATCGGGCATGGGGCGCAATTTTTCCACATCCACCCCAATTTCACGGGCGCGCGTAATTGCCACCAGCATCAACCCATGCGAATGGGTGACATTGAAACGCAGGTCTACGCTGCCGGCGGCCGGCCTTGGTTTGGCCTGGGGGCCGTATTCAAAGGCCACGGCGGCGGGTTTCAGGCGCAAATACCGGCTTAAAATATCGCGCAGCATACCGCGCCCGGCCACAAAATGTCGTTTGGCCTTGTCTATTTTGATGCGGCCCGCTCTGGCCTGTTCATCCTCCGATAAAATCTCCGTCAAATACGGCATCTGGCTATACGGCCTGTCGAGCCACGTCCGCCACAAATGGACTTCGTCATCATCAACCGTCAAATGTATGGGTGAAAATCGCCAATCTTTTTCAGACATCGCAGCCTCGGGTTGATTATTCCGTCGCAATTAAAAGCGAACACATCGGGAGTATAAACAAAAAATCAGGAATCCACAACCCGGAAACCGGCTGCATCCGGCCCAGTATCCCCCAAAATTCCGGTTGACTCTGGTTTTAAAGTAGTATACCATATTTTTACAATCGAACCAGATTTGCTTAAATGTTACAGGAAATCTGCTCTATTTAAAATATCATCAGGCGCTCGATTTTAAACCTGACGCATTTACAATACAATATCATTGGTGTCCATTTCAATCAAAAACAGCGCCGGACGATATTGGGGTCTTAATTGTATGAAGTGTAATCAATGCGGTTTTGAAAACCCGGAGGGATTTGGCTTTTGCGGCCGGTGCGGCGCGTCGCTTGGCGCTGTCTGCCCCCACTGCGGATTCGACAATCCGCCCGGTTTCAAATTTTGCGGCAAATGCGGACAATCGCTTGGCGGGCCGCCGCCCGGCTTAAGTCAGGCCGATATTGACCACCTGCGCACTTACCTGCCCCCCACGCTGGTGGAAGCGTTGCAGTTTGAAATGTCGGCCCCCTCCGTCGATTTGCTGACCAGCAGTTCCAACCATCTGCTGGAATTGTTGAAAGCTGTGACCACCCATTTGCCCTCATACCTGATTGAACAAATATCGCAAGACCCCAGGCCGGGCCAGGTGGATGGCCGGTTTGTGGTGGGCACGCTGCTGTTTGCCGACATCAGCGGCTTCACCGCCATGTCAGAAAAACTGAGCCGCATTGGCCGTGAAGGCGCGGAAGAAATTACGGCCATTGTCAACCGTTACTTTACCACTATGCTGGGTATTTTGCGTAATCACAACGGCCATTTGATAAAATTTGGGGGCGATGCCCTGCTGGGCCTGTTTCTGGAACCGGACAGCGCCACCCGCGCCGCCCAAACCGCCTGCCGGATGCAGCTCACCATGTCTGATTTCTCGCAGACCAAAACATCTCAGGGCACATTTCCCTTGCGAATGAAAGTGGGCTTGCGCCGGGGACGTTTCTTTTCGGCCCAGGTGGGCAATGTCCAGTCGATGGAATACGCCCTGTTCGGGTCTGATGTAAACGCCACCGCCGCCACCGAAGGGGCCGCCGTGGCCGGGCAGGTGTTGATGAACCCGGCCTCCGTGCAGGCGATTTCGCTGCCGCACACCACCGCCCCCCTGCCCGACACCGATGATTATGTGCTGATACAGGAAATTACACCCGCCCCCCAGGCCAATAACGCGCCCACATCCACCCTGCCCTGCACCGTCAGCCATGAGCCTTCGCTGGAAAATTTGCGGCATTGCGTAGCCCTGATGGACACCATCAAGCCGTACTTGCCCGCCGGGTTGCTGAACCGCATTGCCCGCGACCCGCACGCCGCCGGCCTGGAGGGCGAACACCGGCTGGTGGCGGTGCTGTTTGCCAATTTTGAGGGCCTTGACCAGTTGGTAGACCGCCTGGGGCCGGGCCACGAAGAGACCATCACCACCGCCCTGAACACCTATTTCACAACAATGGCCCAGGCCATTCACCGCTTTGGGGGGGTGGTCAACAAAATAGACCTGTATGACCACGGCAATAAATTGCTGGTCTTTTTCGGCGCCCCGCTGGCCCACGAAGACGACGCCGAGCGCGCCGTGCGGGCAGCGATGGCCATGCAGGAAGCCTTTTCCGGCCTGGGTCAATCCATCCCCGCCGAAGCCGGATTGCCCGACCTGAAACTCACCCAGCGCATCGGCATTAGTTACGGCTACGTTTTTGCCGGCTATGTGGGCACCAGTTGGCGGCGGGAATACACCGTAATGGGCGACGAGGTGAACCTGGCCGCCCGCCTGATGTCTGTGTCTGAGGCCGGCCATATTGTGGTCAGCAGTAATGTGCGGCGCAAAATCCAGGCCCTGTTCGAGTTTGAAAACAAGGGCGAAGTGCGGCTGAAAGGCAAAAGCGCCCCGGTGCCGATTTTTGCCGTCAGCGGCGAAAGAGCCATCCCCGAATCGCTGCGCGGTCTGAAAGGCATGCGCTCGGCTTTGGTGGGCAGAGACAAAGAATGGAAACAAATGATGGCCGCCCTGAACAAACTGTTGCTGGGGCAAGGCCAGATTGTGTCGGTCATCGGCGAAGCCGGGCTGGGGAAATCACGTTTGATTGATGAAATGCGCCATTACATTCTTGATGCCGACCTGCTGGTTTTACGCTGGATAGAGGGGCACTGCCTTTCTTATACAGAAACGGTCAGCTACCGCCCGTTTCAGGAAATTGTTCGCCGGATGATGGGCCTTAAAGCAGAAGAAGGCCCCTGGGAAAGCTGGAATTACCTGCGTGAAACGCTGGAAAAACAATTTTCGCCGGAGCAAGTGGTCAATATTCTGCCCTATCTGGCTAATTTTCTGGGCATACCCGTCGAAAGTTCGCTACAGGAAAAAGTGCGCTATCTGGATGCCGAAGCCCTGCAACGGCGCACCTTTTTAGCCATCAGCGCCATCATCGAAGCCCAAACCCGCCGGCACAATCAAACCACGCCGCTGGTGCTGGCCCTGGAAGATATTCACTGGCTGGATCAAGCCTCGCTGGCCCTGCTGCAACACCTGATGCCGCTGGTCAATCGTGTCCCCTTGATGCTGCTGCTCATTTATCGGCCCGAAAAAGAGAAAGCCTGCTGGGTTGTGCGAGAAAAAGCGGCCCGCGAATTTTCTCACTGCACCACCGAAGTGGCCCTCAGCCAACTGCCCAACACCGACAGCGAAACCCTGCTTGATAACCTGGTAGACATCAGCGACAATTCGGAGCAGGTCCGCCAACTTATCCTCAGCCGGGCAGAGGGCAACCCGCTATACCTGGAAGAGGTCATTCGGGTTTTAATTGATAACGGCACGCTGGTAAAAGATGAACACAACCACTGGCATATCAGCGGCACGCCGGACAGTATTCAGGTGCCGGACACCCTGCAAGGGGTGATTATGACCCGTCTGGACCGGCTGGAAGAACCGTGCCGCTGGACAGCCCAGATTGCGTCGGTCATTGGCCGCGTCTTTTCATTCGACGTACTTGACCACATCATCACCACCGAAATGGATAATCGCCTTAATTATTGTCTGGTTCAGCTTCAACAACATGAACTGGCCCACGAAACGCAGCGCACCCCGGAGCTGATTTACAGTTTCACCCACACTATGACCCAGGAAGTGGGGTATCACAGCCTGCTGGCCCGCCGCCGGCGCCTGTATCATCGCAAAATTGCCGCCTATCTGGAAGCCGCCCCCTCTGCCAGCGTAAGCAAAGTGGAAAGCCATTACCCGCTCATTGCCCACCACGCCTTTTTGGGGCAAGACTGGCAACGGGCGTTGAAATATCAGATTTTAACCGGCCAGCAAGCGCAAAAGCTGTTTGCCAATCACGATGCCATTGACCACTTTCAAAAAGCGCTGCAAAGCGCCGAAACCCTGAACGTCGAAGATATTGTTTCAGAACGGCTGACCAGTCACCTGGCCCTGGGAGAACTACTGGTGACAACCGGCCAGTACGATGACGCCTTGCCGCATCTGAGCGCGGCCCACGCCCTGGCAATGGAACATAACCGCACCGATGTTCAGGCCCGCGCCTGCCGCTGGCTGGCCCGCCTGTACGAGCTTCGGGGCGAATACCCGCCCGCCTTCGACTGGATTCAACAAGGATTGGTGACGTTGGCCGGCAAGCAAACCGCCGAAGCCGCCGAACTGTTGCTGATTGCCGGCCTCATCAACACCCGGCAAGGCGATTACGACAACGCCCTGAGCCAGGTGCAAAGCAGCATGGAAATTGCCCGGAAACTGGATGAAATTACCGCCCTGGCCCGCTCGTATAATTTGCAGGGCCATATCTCCCGGTTGCGGGGACACAGCACCGTAGCCATTGAGCATTTTCAACAGGCGTTGGTGCTGTATGAGCGCGCCGGCGACATCAACGGCCAGGCCCTGGCCCACAATCAGATAGCCAATGCCTATTTTGATATGGGCCAATGGCGCAAAGCCTCTACCCACTATTACCGCGCCAGAGAAATCTTCAGCCAAACCGGCGATGTTTATAATAACGCCATCGCCAACAATAACCTGGGCGGCATCGCCCTTAATCAGGGCCATTTGAACAAAGCCCTGAGTTTTTATCAGGATGGCCTGCAATTACTCAAAAGCATCGGCGGCTCTATCTGGATTCAAGGCGTTTTCCACATGAATTTGGGAGCCACCTATATTCGGCAAAAAGATATTACCAACGCCCGCAAACACCTGAACACCAGCCGGGAATATTTTGAGCAAGCGCAATCGCGCGATTTTTTGCCGGAAATGCACCGCCACTTTGCCGAAGCGGCGTTGCAAGCCGCTGATTTTGAAGCGGCAGAGACTCACGCCAACCAGGCGCTTGACCTGGCCCGCGAGCTTTCGATGCGCGGCGAAGAGGGCATTTGTCTGCGCATCTTGAGCGAAATAACGATGGCTCAAAATAAAACAGACCACATTGAAGACCGGCTGCAAAAAAGTTTAACTATCCTGAAAGAAGCCAAAGATGAATACGGCTGGGCGCAAAGTCATCTGGTTTTGGCTAAATGGTACTTTTTGCAAAACAACCCTGAAGCCGGCCGCGAATCGCTGGACGCTTGCCTGCCCATCTTTCAACGCCTTGACGCTGCGCTTGACTTAACCGCAGCGCATGAGTTGCAACAAGTCTAGTGTCGGGTCAATCATCATATGATGGGTAGGGGCGGTTCGCAACGCGCCCTTGCAGAGCACGTCCTGAAAATCATCATTCCATGCTTGACGAGACGCTGGTTTTGGAAATTACCATTGATGAACAGTCCCTGAAATCAGGCTTTATAATTACAGAACGGGAGGCTTTATGAAAACCTGCAAACGATTGTTATTAATTGTCTTTTTTGCCACTTTAAGTACCATTTTTACAATTTTCGCTCTGGCGCCTCTACAAGCGGCCCCCCCCGACCGCCCCTCGCAACAACAACCGCCCGGCAATCCCATTCCCAATCCACCCCCCAACAGCCACGGCATCCCGCCGACCACCACCGTCTCTATTCTGTACGATACCTTCATCAACCCGACAACCGTCTCCAGCCGCACTTTTGTGGTGCAGGCCATGCAAAGCGGCCAGATATTTGAAACCCTCAACGTCATCAGCGGCGAAATTCGCCTGACGCCACTGAAGCCCTTCAAACCGGGCGAACTGGTGCAGGTGACGGCCACCACCGGAACCCTGAGTGTGGGCGGCGGCGCACCCCTGACCCCCACCGTGTGGCAGTTTCGGGCCGGCGTGGCCCCCACCGGCCCCGGCGTATTTGTCGATACATCGCAAAGTCTGGGCAACGCCAATAGTATGGACGTAGCCCTGGGCGACCTGGACGGCGACAGCGACCTGGACGCCTTTGTCACCAATTTGTCCGGCCAGGGCGATGCGGTGTGGCTGAATGACGGCTTCGGCACCTTCATCAATAGCGGCCAGACGCCGGGTTACAACACCCTGTCCGTGGCCCTGGGAGACCTGGACGGCGACGGCGACCTGGACGCCTTTACCGGCGCCTTTACCGCCAATCAGGTCTGGTTCAATAATGGCCTGGGCATCTTCAACAATAGCAACCAGACGTTAGGTTTGAACACCACCGAAGACGTGGCCCTGGGAGACCTGGACGGCGACGGCGACCTGGACGCCCTGGCCGGAAATTCGTCCGGCGCAGACCAGGTGTGGTTCAACAACGGCCTCGGCTTCTTCGTTGATAGCGGCCAACGGCTTGATACTAACGCCACCTACGCCACCATTCTGGGCGATCTGGACAATGACGGCGACCTGGACGCCTTCATCACGCATTATAATCAACCCGATAAAGTTTGGCTCAACGACGGCCACGGCACCTTCACCGACAGCGGCCAATTACTGAACGCGGCGCCTGGCGCGTCTGTTGCCCTGGGCGATATGAACAAAGACGGCGCGCTGGATGCCGTGGTCGGCAACGATGGCGGGCAAGGACTGTCGGTTTGGTTCAACGATGGAACCGGTATCTTTGTTCAAAGCAGCCAATTGCTGACCGGAACCAACGCCAGAGGCATTGCTCTGGGAGATTTGGACGGAGACACTGACCTGGATGTCTTTTCCGCAAATTTCGGCGCAGCGCCCAACACCGTCTACTATAATGATGGAACCGGCATTCTGGTTGATAGCGGTTATGCGCTGGGCGCCGCCGACAGCACCGGCGTGGCCCTGGGAGACCTGAACGGCGACGGCGACCTGGACGCTTTTGTAATCAATGGCGGTTCAATGACCAACACCGTGT
>JAJRUC010000081.1 GCA_024278015.1 Chloroflexota bacterium | reverse complement strand
CTTATATGGCAAATCTCAACCAACAGTTTGGGGAGGTGGTAGATGTGGCCGACATCTTCCAGTGGGAATGGGTGTCTATTCCGCACATTTATCACGTACCGTTTTATTGCTATGCGTACAGCTTTGGGCAATTGATGGTGCTGGCCCTGTACCAGCGTTACAAAGAAGAGGGGGCAGCCTTCGTCCCCAAATATCTTAAAATTCTGTCATACGGCGGCTCGGCGCAACCGATGCGCATCCTGACCGAAGCGGGCATTGACGTGAGCGACCCCGACTTTTGGCGGGGCGGCTTTCGGGTGCTGGAAGGTATGATTGACGAACTGGAAGCGCTGGAGCAATAGCGCCGGGTTGCGATTGGTAAAACAGGGGCGCGATGCATCGCGCCCCTGCAATCATTCCCGGTTTTTTCCACTTCAACGGCACCTACCCCGTCGTCACCTCCCGCAAAGCCTCCAGATGGTCTTGCAAACGCATAACTTCTTCCCCCACATCGGCGGCCAGATGGCTGTAATCGGCTATGTGACTGGTGGACTGGCTGGTGAGCAGTTGCGAATAGATGGTGCCCAGCATCGACACCGTACTCTCTATCTGGATTTCGGCCCGACGGATAGTCTTTTGCAGCCCTTCCAGGGCGGTCAACTGCTTTTTCCGATTATCCAGCGTCCGTTCCAGTTGTGCCCGAATCGTGACATCGGCCTCCTCGCCGATTCTGCCCAGCAAACCGGCAATTTCCTGCGGAACGGCCTCCACATCGCGCCGGATGAGCGGGTCTTGCCGAAGGCGATTAACCCGCTCTATCAAATCTGCTATCGAAACCGTCCATGTATTGACCTGCGTCAGCAGTTGTTCCATACGAACCGCATTACTGCCGGGTTGCTCTCGCATCGCTTTTTTAACAAACTGTTCAATCTGTTGCTTGTAAGATACCGTTTGCTTTTGGAACACCTCCAGACGCGCTTCGGCGTGGGCCTGCTGCTGCCCGGTTGCGCTGAACAGCCGGTTGGCCCGCACGCCCAGCAAGCCAATGCCGCCGATGGCTACTACCCACATCAGCACCAGCAGCCACGGGGTATGCACTACCCGAAATGCGCCCGTAACCATCGCCAATAAAATGAGATAGACCACAAAATATTGCCACAACTCACGCAATGGGCGACTTGATTTTTGCATACATACCTCCCGATATTCATCATTAATTATACCAGAAATCCGCCAAACTCCCTACTGTCACTTTATTTTGTGCAAGCCCTACAAAATAATGAGTCTTAACTTGTTCACCTGGATTTTGGTTGAGCAATCTGGCATGTTCACCCAAAATTTACTTGACAATTATGCCCCGTCGTGCTATCATCTTCCCAATCTTGCAACCAAACAGCGAAAATTATGATAATAAACTTTATTCCGAGCCTGGTACTTATTAGCATCAGCCTCCTCATTGTACGCCAAGAGGGGGTGTTTGTTGTTGCCGGGGTTTAGGCTCATCGCCTGGTTTAACGCAAACGCCTCTCAAATTTGAGAGGCGTTTTTTTTGAAGTCAACAATTTATCGGCAACGATGCCTGTTTTTCTGCTCCGGCAGATAAACGGGTTTTATTTTAAACTAAAGGAGAAAATCAATGGCAGAAATGAAAACCGGAGCCCAAATTGTCATCGAATGTTTAATCAAAGAGGGCGTTGAGGTTGTGTTCGGGTATCCCGGCGGGGCAAACCTGCCGATTTACGACGCGATGACCTTTTACCCCAAAATTCATCACGTGCTGACCCGGCACGAGCAGGGCGCCACCCACGCCGCCGACGGCTACGCCCGCGTCACCGGCCAGGTCGGGGTGGCGATGGCAACCTCCGGCCCCGGCGCTACCAATATGGTCACCGGCATTGCCACCGCCAAAATGGATTCATCCCCCATTGTGTGCATCACCGGGCAGGTGGGCACCGGCGCCATCGGCGGTGACGCCTTTCAGGAAACGGACGTTACCGGCGTAACCCTGCCCGTCACCAAACACAACTACCTGGTCACCGATGTGCGAGATTTGGCGTACACCATCAAAGAGGCATTTTACATCGCCCGCACGGGCCGGCCCGGCCCGGTGCTGATTGACATCCCCAAAGATGTGCAAAATGCCAAGTGTGAATTTGTGTACCCCGAAGACCCCATCGATTTGCCGGGCTACCATCCCGCCGCCCGCGCCACCGTAGCGCAGGTTGCCCGCGCGCTGGCGCTCATCAACGCCGCAAAAAAACCCGTCATTTTGGCCGGACACGGCATTTTGCTCTCCGGGGCCACCGGGCAGGTCCTGGAAATGGCCGAAAAAGGCAGCATCCCCATTACCACCACCCTGCTGGGCATCGGCGGCATCCCCGCCGGCCACCCGCTTAATATGGGTATGATGGGCATGCACGGCGAAGCCGCCGCCAATCAGGCCATTCAGGAAGCCGACCTGCTGCTGGCCTTCGGTATGCGGTTCGATGACCGGGTAACCGGCAAACTGGCAACCTATTCGCCAAATTCCAAAAAAATCCATATCGATATTGATGCCTCCGAACTCAACAAAAATGTGCGGGTCGATGTCGCCATTAATGCCGATTTGCAGGTGGTGCTGGAACAATTTAACGGCGATGTGGAAGCCGCTGACCGCACGGCATGGCTGAACGCCATCCGCGACTGGCAGGAAGACAGCAGCCAACGAGACATCATCAACAGCAATGACGGCATTTTCCGGGCCGCGCAAGCCATTTTTGATGTCTGGAAATTTACCAAAGACAACAATCCGGTGGTGGTCAGCGATGTGGGTCAGCACCAAATGCTGGAAGCGCAATATTTCAAGCACGAAAAACCGCACACGCTCATCACCTCCGGCGGCCTGGGCACGATGGGCTTCAGCCTGCCCGCCGCCATCGGGGCGCGGTTCGGCGCGCCGAAGGGGCAGGAAGTGTGGGTCATCGTCGGCGACGGGTCCATTCAAATGACCATCACCGAACTGATGACCGCCGTGCAGGAAAACAGCAACATCAACATCTGCATCATCAATAACGGCTATTTGGGCATGGTGCGGCAGTGGCAGCAACTCTTTTACGATGAACGTTACGCCGAAACGCCCATCCTCAGCCCCGATTACGTGAAACTGGCCGAAGCCTACGGCGTGCAGGGCCTGCGCGTAACCAAACGCGAAGATACGCTCGCCGCCCTGTCGGCAGCGAAGGCGCACAATGGCCCCAGCCTGATTGAATTTGTGGTGGAGCAACACGATATGGTCTATCCGATGGTTCCCGCCGGCGCAGATTTGCACCAAATGATTCGCCGCCCGACGGCATAAAGGGAGAATATCCAATGAAACAAACATTAATCGCTTTGGTAGAAGATAAACCCGGCGTGCTGAATCGCGTCGCCAGCCTGTTCCGCCGCCGAAATTTCAACATCGAAAGTTTGGCCGTGGGCCACAGCGAAACGCCCGGCATCTCGCGCATGACCATCGTCACCGATGAAGAGGAACTGTTGCGTCGAAACGTAGTCCGGGAAAATTTGTTTCGCCTCATCAACGTGATTGAGGTGGATGACGTGACCGACCAGCCGACGGTAGTGCGTGAAACCGCGCTCATCAAAGTGCGGGCAAATGCCACCAAACGCGCCGAAATCATGAACATCGCCGATATTTACCGCGCCCGCATTGTGGATGTCGCCACCGAATCGCTGATTGTGGAAATTACCGGCGACGCCGACAAAATCAATTCGATGACGGATTTGCTCAAACCCTTCGGCATCATCGAAACGGCCCGCACCGGCGCGCTGGCGATGACTCGCGGCACTGTGACCCCGCGAGACCCCGCCAGTTACGCCAAATATGCGGCGGGCAACGGGAAACGGAGTCATTAGCATTTATTTCTATCCCCCTCCCCAACTCTCCCCCTTGTAAGGGGGAGAGATATTTTCCTCTTCTTTAAAGAGGGGAAATTAAGGGGGGAGGAAAAACATATTGCCACATCAAAAGGAGAAAACCAATGGCAAACATTTATTATGACAAAGATGCAGATATGTCGTTGCTGGAAGGCAAAAAAATCGCGGTCATCGGCTACGGCAGTCAGGGGCACGCGCACGCCCAAAACCTGCGCGACAGCGGCTTCGATGTGCGCGTTGGACTGCATAAGGGGAGCAAAAGCCGCGCCAAAGCCGAAGCCGACGGGCTGGCAGTGAAATCGGTGGCAGACGCCGCCGCCGAAGCGGATATCATCATGATTCTCGCCCCCGATACCAAACAGCGCACCATTTACGAAGAATCCATCAAAGACAACCTGAAACCGGGCAATATGCTGATGTTCGGGCACGGGTTCAACATCCGTTTCGGGCAGATTATCCCCCCCGATTTTGTGGACGTGAGCATGATTGCCCCCAAAGCGCCCGGTCATCGGGTGCGGGAAGTTTTCGTCGAAGGGATGGGCACGCCTTGTCTGCTGGCGGTGGAACAGGATTACACCGGCAAAGCGAAAGAAACCACGCTGGCGTATGGCTGCGCCATCGGCGGCGGACGCGCGGGTATCATCGAAACGACCTTCGCCGAGGAAACCGAAACCGACCTCTTTGGCGAGCAAGCCATCCTTTGCGGCGGCATTTCCGCGCTGATGGAAGCCGGATTCAACACCCTGGTGGAAGCGGGCTACCAGCCGGAAATCGCCTATTTTGAAACCGTCCACGAGATGAAGCTCATTGTTGACCTGATTTATCAGGGCGGATTGAGCTACATGCGCTACAGCGTCAGCGATACCGCCGAACACGGTGATTACACCGGCGGCCCCAAAATCATCACCGCTGAAACCCGCGCGACGATGAAAAAGATGTTGCAGGACATCCGGCAGGGGGCTTATGCCGAAGAGTGGATTGAAGAGAACGCCACCGGGCGGAAATGGTTCGACGGGCAGCGCAAAGCCGCCCGCAGCAGCCGGGTGGAGCAGGTCGGCAAACAACTGCGCGGCATGATGGCATGGCTCGGCGCGGTGGAAGTGGAAGATTAATATTTGGTAGTGGCCAGAATTGACTGATGGACGAAAACCCCCTCCCCAACCCTCCCCCTTTAAAGAGGGGAGGGAGCAAAATTCCCTCTCCCCTTGGGGGAGAGGGGGAAAGACAATTTGTCCCATCAGTCAAAAATT
>JAJRUC010000080.1 GCA_024278015.1 Chloroflexota bacterium | reverse complement strand
GGCAGAGGTTAACACGAATTTCACTGGTTTTTCAATCATAACCCGTGTGATTTGTGAGAATTTACGGCTGATTTTTAACCCAACCACTGAAGCGCATAAATTCTGAAGACAACAATTCTTATGCCAATTATCTATCTGACCCCGGCCGCAATCAGTAGTTTGACCCAGTTCATTCTGGCATTCGTTATTGCCGCTTGTTTTCTGTATCTCACCCGCCGCACATGGCGGCGAGAGAAAAAGCCCCTCGCCACCATGTTTTTGGCCGGCGCCTTTAGCGCGATTGCCGGTTATATCCTGTTGATTTTTCTGAATACTTCATTATCTCCGGATTTAAGGTTTTATGCTATGCCGCTGGAGGGCGTTATGCTGGCATTAACCCTGACCTTCGCCTTGCAATTTGCATACCATTTTCCCCTGTCACTGCCCGGCAAAGCGTGGGAAGCGAAGGTTGTGCCTGGATTGAGTATGCTCTATCTGCTTTGGGAAACACAAATCGCGCTTTCCCGTTTAATAATGCTTCGGCAGGGGATTGTTGAATACAGACCCGCCATCGCCGATTACCCGCTCTTGACAGGGTTTTTGTGGCTGTTGATTGTGCTGTTTCGCCAGACAATGCACGCGCCCAACGACAACCAAAAGGCAGGCGGCTTGCAAAACTTTTGGCGGCCTCGCGCCCGAATTGCCCGCGCCGCCCGCGCCTTGTTTTTTTTTCAGCGGATTGCCTTTACTGCTGACCGTCATCAGCCTTTTGAGGTCCTATAACCTCTTGGCGGTTGACGCGGCAGACGTGATGCTTCCGCTGGGGATGTTATTTATGCTTGTCGTTTTTGCGGTTGTTTATCTTAACTATCTCCCGGAAAAAACCTCATTTATGGTGAAACTGGTGGGCGTGACCCTGGCCGCCAGTCTCGCGGCCTTGGGAAGCGTTGGTTGGATTATCACCCCGGCTTATAGTGCCGCTTACCGAAACAACCATTTTATGGCTAACCGGCACAGCCTCCGCTTTACACCCAATTCCCGGGGAGGCTACGACGTGGTCGCGATCCCCTTTGACTTTGACCGGGATTTCGGCGTTGAGCTGGACACTGAGAATATGTGGGTGGATTTGGGCTTTGATTTTCCCTTCTACCGGCAGGTTTGGGACAAAGCCTACCTTGTGAGAGACGGAGCGGTCAGCTTTGGGCAAGCGCTTGATTGGCAGGATACCTTATACCGTTATGGTCCCCTGCCGGCTATCTTTCCTTTGGTTGCAGATTTTGTGAATCCGGACACCTTGCCCGCAGAATTATCCGGTGGCCTTTTTGCCAAAAGCACAGCAGATAAATTGACCGTTACATGGTATCGCCTGCCCGAATTTTATGCCCATGAAGCGCGCTACACCTTCCAGTTGACGCTATATCCAAGCGGTATATTCGAGATTGCTTACGATAATTTACCGGCAACGCAGAACTATAATATGTACGTGGCATGGAACACCGCCTGGTTGATTGGCGTTACGCCGGGTTCCCCGGAAACTGACGCGCGTCACATTCGATTTACGGCAGACCTGCCCTTCACCGGCGATAGTCGCGGCGGTATTATGGAAGACTATTACCTCGATTTTCGGCGTTATCTGCACCAAATATTCGCGCCGTTGGCATACTTTATACTGGGCAGTAGTTTGTTCATTCTAACGGGTTTCCCGCTCTTTTTTCACGCCAATCTGGTTGAACCGTTGAACACTTTGCTTAAAGGCGTGAAACAATTTAACGCCGGAAACCTGGAAATTATGTTGCCGGTGGCCTATCGTGACGAAATTGGATTTCTCACCCAATCCTTCAATGAGTTGGCTACCGAACAACGCGCTTTGGTATCGGATTTGGAAATGCGGGTGACGGAACGCACCGTCGAACTGGAAGCCTACGCCGCCCAAAACGTCCGTCTTTTTGAAGAAGAACAACGCCAGCGTGAAATTGTAGAAAGTCTGCGTCAAGCGATGCTCGCCACCAATCGTAGTATGGATTACAATGCGGTATTGGCCGAAATTCTGGCACAACTCAGAGAAATTATTCACTTTGACGGCGTGGGCATCTTCTTGCCTAAAGATGATTATTTGCATCTGGCACACGGGGTGGGCTTAAACCCGGCCTTCAGCAACACCCGTTTTTCACTGGCTGGTAATCAGCGCATTGTACAGGTATTCAAACATCGGCAGACCGAAATTATTGTTGACAATGAAACCCAGATAGACCGGCAAAGCTCCTTTCAAGGTGAAGTGTCCGGCTCTTTAATCGCGACCCCTTTGTTGTTTGGACAAAAAACCATCGGCGTTCTAACCCTGTATCGCACTGATAAAATGTCGTTCACCGCCGAAGAAATATCGCTACTGCAAGCCTTTGCCACCCAGTCCGCCATCGCCATCAAAAACGCCGAACTCTACCGTCAAGCGCGAAACGCCGCCACACAAGAAGAACGAACTCGCCTGGCGCGTGACCTGCATGACGCAGTGAACCAAACCCTCTTCTCCGTGGCATTGATGGCTGAAAGCCTGCCCGCTATCTGGCAAGAAAACCCGCAACAAGGGGCGGCGGTACTTGAAGAATTACGAGTGCTGACCCAAAGCGCCCAATCTGAAATGCGTACCCTGCTGATGGAACTGCGTCCGGCTTCACTGACCCAAAAGAGTTTTGGCGAACTCCTGCGCTATCTGACCCGGTCTTTTACCGCCCGCACCCGCATTCCGGTTGAGCTGACCATTGACGGTAATGGAATCTTGCCGCCGGACGTGCAAATTGCCTTTTACCGGACGGCGCAGGAAGCGTTTAACAACATCGCCAAACATGCGCAAGCGACACAGACAGAGGTTCATTTTGATTGTACGTTTCGGCAAGCGATATTGAACATCATTGATAACGGCGCGGGCTTTGATACCACCGCCATCCCGGCCGGACATTTGGGGTTGGACATCATGGCTGAAAGGGCTGTCAATGCCGGGCTTACCCTGGAAGTTGAGAGCGTCCCGGAGTGCGGCACAACCATAACATTAATTTGGGAACAGGTAGCCTGAAATGACCGCTAAAAAAATTAACGTGATGATTGTAGACGACCACATGGTTGTACGGCGTGGCGTGCGGCTCGTCCTGCAAACCTGTAACGATATTGACGTGGTGGCTGAAGCGGATAGTGGCGAACAGGCCTTGCTTTTGTGTCGCCAACATCACCCCGATGTGGTTTTGATGGATGTGAAGATGGACGGAATAGGCGGCATTGTCGCCACTCGAAGCATTTGCCGCCATTATCCCCATACCCGAATTATTGTCCTCAGTACCTTTGCGGAACAAAAAATGATTGAACAAATGAAACAAGCCGGCGCGATGGGCTATCTGCTCAAAGATGCGTCCGCACAGGAAATTGTAGCGGCCATCCGAGCCGTTCATGCCGGAAAATCTGTGCCTGCACCGCCGGTCAAAGCGGCTCCGGAAGCGGCCGCCACCGCCCCGATTTCTGTTAATACCAATTTGAGCAAACGCCAGAAAGAGGTACTCTCTTTATTAGCCGCCGGTTGCAGTAACGAAGAAATTGCCACGCAACTGACCATTTCTCACGCCACCGCGCGTTATCATGTCAGTGCTATTTTAACCAAATTGGGCGTAGCCAATCGCGCCAAAGCCGTAGCTCTGGCACTGAAATATGGACTCATAAAACCATAGCTCCGCATCTGTCGCCCCCCTCTAACCTTCACCGGCAATCCGCCGGTGGAGGTTTTTTTCTTTGGGAGTAACTACTCACCCCCCCTCTGATGAAGCAACCGCTTCGCGTAACTCCCCCCTCACAAGGGGGGAGAATGTAACACTTCCCCCCGTCAACGGGGGGACTGAGGGGGGTAAAAAATGGCAAAACGCGGCAATCTTACGCATCCCTGAAATCAAAAAGAGGCGGGTTTTTTTTGCGATATTGAATCCAATCGGCAAAAACCTATACGACCGGCCAGGTTTAAAAAAAAGACTATCCTTTTGTCCAGTGCGCCGCCGCAAATATTCGATTATACTGAAAGGAGTGAAAAAGGATGCTGGAATCCATGCGTATTTTATTAGCCAACCAATATGCCGAAACCCGTTTGGCGTTGACGCTTCTGCTGGGCAGAGAACCGGGCGCAACCATTGTCGGCAGTGTTGACACCGGCGCCGGTCTGCTGGCATTGGCTCAAACCGTCCGGCCGGACATGGTCATCCTTGACCATAATTTGCCCGGTGAAGCGGTGAAAACAACCGTCCATCGCCTGCGGGAAACTAATCCCGGGCTAAAAATTATGCTGATTAATATAAGTTTCAACCCGATACCCCTTTCCCAATTAATTCATGTCGATGCCGTGATTGACCACAGCGAGTCACCGGACGCGCTTTTAACCGCCTTTCGCACCTTGCGCAAAGGCTTAATAACCCGCCAAGATATGCGTGGGCAAAGATAACTCAAGGGGGATGCCATTGCGAGGGTGTAGCCCGAAGCAATCCCCGCCATTGGCATATAGCGATTGCTTCGTCTTTGGCTCGCAATGACACATCTGTATATATTCATCGTTTATCCACCTTTCAGGAGTAGAAATGTCAAACCAACCCGTATTCCCTAAATCTTTCCGCCGTTCGGCGACTATCATTGTCTTGAGCCTGATTGCCATCATCTTGTTTGGTTTAAGCAGTGTCATTTATGCCACCGGCATTACGGTTGACAGCATGGCCGATAACGCCACCGCCGGCGATGGGGCTTGCACCCTGCGTGAGGCGATACTCAACGCCAACTTCGACAATGACAGCACCGGCGGCGACTGTGCCCCCGGCAGCGGGTGCCGATATCATCACCATCCTGACCGGCACGTTGACCATTGCCGGCGATATGCCCCTCATCACCGACAGCGTCACCATTCGAGGGCAGGGACAAGGCGTGACCATCATTGACGGCGGTAGCACTTACCGCCCCTTCTTTGTGTATGCCGGTACGGTGCGCTTTGAGGATATGACCCTTCAAAACGGCCGCGCCACCGGCGCAACGGGCAGCATTGGCGGCGCCGGGCTGGGCGGGGCACTCTTTGTGTACGCTGGCGATGTCACGGTCAGGAACGTTACTTTTGCCAATAACCTCGCCTCTGGCCAAGCCGGTGCTGTTAGTTATCAGGACATCGCCGGCGGAATGAGCGGTTTGGGCGCACTGAATCCGGGAACCACGGTCGGTTTGCCGGGGACCGCCGGTGCTAACGGTACAAACGGAAACGCCAGTTTCAGCGGCGTTCCCGGTGCTTCCGGCACTGCCGGCGTTGCCGGTGGAGCCGGCGGACCCGCTTATGGCGGTAACGGTGGCGCGGGCGGCGCGGGCGGCACCGGTGCTAACACCATTTGGGCCGGCAGCGGGTATAGTTACGGCAATGGCGGCGCGGGCGGCAATGGCGGCAATGCTTCCACTAATGGCGGCACTGGCGGCGGTGGTAATTATGGTGGCTACGGTGGCGCGGGCGGTGCGGGCGGTTGGGGTGGCAATGGCGGCAACGCCGGCAACAGCGGCAACGCCGGCAGAGGCGGCGATGGCAGAGGTGGTTTCTATGGCGGCAATGGCGGATTTGGCGGCGCGGGCGGTAATGGCGGATTTGGCGGTGGCGGCGGCGCGAGTGGTCCCGGCCGCAGTGGCGGTAACAGCTTTGGCGGCGGCTCAACGGGCGTTGCCGGCGTTGATGGACTGGGCCGGTACCGGCGGCAGTTTTGGCGGCAATGGCGTTATGGGCTATGGCGGCGGCGGTGCCGGGCTGGGCGGGGCACTCTTTGTGCGGAGCGGGCAACTGGCGTTGCAGTTTGCGACCTTCACTGGTAATAACGCGAAAAGCGGCACCGCATGGGGTGGCGCCACTGTCGGACAAGGGCGCGGCGGGGCGGTCTTTGTACTGAGCAGTTTGACCAACAGCAACGGCAACAATCAGGGGATGCCGGCGGTGTTAGCTACGGTAACTTCTTGCCAGATTAGTTTTAGCGGTAATACAGCGGATACAGCCAATGCCGACTACTACGGCAATATCGGCGGCGACCCGGCCCAGGCATGCCCGGACGAAGACGGCAATCTGAGCGCGGCGAGCGGCGTTTCCGAGCCGGTCATGTTGAACGTCACCGTGGATACGCCCGCCGAAGCGCCGGACATTTTCGACTTCAGCCTGATTGATGGCGCAACCGCAGACGTGTACGACCTGAGAATCTCGGACATCACGCTCCACACGGCGGGCAGTGGCGATTTCGGCAAAATCACCTGGCGTTTAAACGGCCCCGATACCAACAATATCACGGGCGTTTACAGCAGTACCGCCAATACCCTCGTTTTCTCCGCGCTCATCACCGTCAGCAGTGGCTTGAGCGAAACCTACGCGGTCAACGCTTATTACAGCGATACCATCGGCTTGGTTGAAGGGCAAAGCTACCAACTCAGCGTGGACGGCGATACTGATTTGAGCGTGAATCCGCTATACAGCACCCAAATGGGCGTGACGACAGGAGTCAACAATGGCGCGGGCAGTCTCGTCCATTTTGCGCCCGCATTCAGCAGTCCCCCGATACTCACCGCCACCGAAGACCTGAGCTACAGCTATGGCATCAGCATTAGCAATATTACCACGCCCGTCACCCTCACCGCATCGGTCAAACCGACATGGTTGACTCTGGTGGATAACGGTGACGGCACGGGAACTCTGTCCGGTTTGCCGACCAATTCCAGAGTAGGTGTGCATAATGTGACCCTGCAAGTGACCGATGGCGTTGACAGCGATACGCAAGTTTTCACCATCACCGTCAACAACACCAATGACACGCCCTATTTTCTCGGCGCGGCGGTGACAGCGGTGGATGAAGACAGCCTTTACAGCTACACTATCAACACCAACGATATTGACGTGGGCGATATATTGACCCTCACCGCGCCAATTTCAACAGCATGGATGACTTTGACCGACAACGGCGACGGCACGGCAAACTTGAGCGGCACGCCCGGCATCGCGCAGGTGGGACAATACCCGATTACCCTGCAAGTGACGGACAACGGCGGCTTGGTCTCGACCCAATATTTCACCGTGACCGTTCCCAATTTGCCCCCCATCGCAGTGGCGGATTGGGCGCAAGCCTTTATCAGCCAAACCACCACCCTACCCGTGCTGGATAACGACTCAGACCCGGACGGCAATCCCATTTCGATGGCGGGACTCAGCCAACCGGCGCACGGCGTAGCCGCCCTTATCGGCGGGCAAGCAAACTACACCCCCAACGCCGGATTCATCGGCTACGACAGCTTCATTTATCAGCTCACGGACGGGTTGGATACCGTGACCGGCACCGTGCGAGTGCAAGTAGTGGCGCATAACAACGCGCCGCGTCCCGTACCCGATCGTTAGCTCCACCACCGGCTTCGCGGCTAAATTCCCTGTGCTGGATAACGATTTCGACCCGGATGGAAACGCGATGCGCGTTGTCGCGGTTCAATCGGCGGGCGGTAGCGGCAGTATGATGATTGCCGCCGATGGGCAGAGCTTGCGTTACATCGGCGATGCCGCCGGCACGCAAGTTTTCAGCTACACCGTGCAAGACGTGGGCGGCGATTACCCGCTCACCGATTCGGCACAAGTCACGGTGAAGGTCCACGACTATAGCCCCGCCGATGTTGTGTCATACAACTTCTCCGGCTTGAACGGCGGCGTTTCAACCCCTCTGCGCTCCGGTGAACGGGCGCAACTTAACTACCGTTTTATCATCTCAAATACGGGCGCGTATGCCGCCAAAGCCGCACTGAATTATACCCTTAACGGTGCCAACCTTGAAATCATCGATATTTTGGCGACCCCCAGTCAAGGGCGTTGCGCCACGTACAGCGGGGCTTATGCCACCCTTGATTGCGACATCGGCATTATGGGCAATCAAGCGGGGGCCACGGTGGATCTGGTCGTGACCGTGCTGGCTAAAACCGCCGGGTCGCTCTATGAAAAAGCAACGCTCAACAGCGTCAACCCCATCTTGAGCGGCGGTAAATCTATCCCGTTAGCCGGAACAATCCCCGTTGAATCGGCGGGCGAAGTACATCAAGTTTGGATAGCTGATGGAATAATAGATATTATTGCCGATTATTCTGAAACCTTGTCGGGCGGCAGAACAAAACTCTACGGCTCCGTCATGAAAATAGGCGATTATTTTGAATTGCGTGGCGGAACTCTGACCTATGATGCCAATGGTGCCGTGCAAACCAGCGGCTCCTTAAGTCGCTTATGGTTCTATCCTGAATATGCGCCTCAAGGCATTCAGATTTTGACCGGCCCCTTCTCTATCCCCGACCATCGTGCCCGCACCATTACGCCGGGACCCGGTGCCACCCTCTCAACCTTGGGGCTGGGTTTTCCGCACGAGGGCTTTGAAACAATCGCATTGACTTATCTTGATTTTGGCTATCCGTCCATCAGAAGCACCATTCAGGCAAAATTCTATATTTCACGCGATTTGCGCCCGCTGGTTCCCATGAAACTCAGACAGACAGCAACCACCCAAAAAATGACCATTCAGGGTGACCCGCTGATAGACTTTGGCAACGAAGGCGTGATGACCTTATCGCTGAAGGGATTGAAACTGGTCAAAACCGGAAGGTTTTATGCCCTGATGGATTCTAATGCCACGCTTCGGTTGAACGATATTGATGCGGCATCCGTGCCGGTAAAAGTGACACTTACCTCCAGATATGGACACGACTATCTTGACATCGAACCCAAAGCAAACAAAGTCACCATGAACACCCCGGCCGGTGCCGTGACCTTCTATGACCCCAAATGGGAAGACGGTCGTTTCTATGGCAACAACGGGGCTTACAACGCCGATGGCAACCCCGTTGATATTTCGATGAACGCGCAAGGCTGGGCAGTGAACGGCGTCTCAAATCCCCCCACCTGGCGGACAATCTCGGCACGATTTTCTTACAATGACAGCACCAAACAACTACGCATCAAATTACCTCAAAACTATAACCTGATTATTGATAATTTTGCGCTGGGCGCGGACGCTAAAAACAATTCTTTCAAACTCACCGTGGCAGACAGAACGCTGGAACTCTTCAATCCGAAGCTCATTGACGGCGTATTACGGGCGCAAACCGCGATAATAGAATTGCCGCCCGTCCTCGATAATCTGGAGCTTGAACTCAGCGATGTGTGGGTGGGCGAAGCCGGCACATGCGATAGAGACGTATTCAGCTTTAGCGTGGCGGCTGACGAAATTTGCGCCGGACAAATAGCCGCCAGCGACCAACAAGATGTATCAATTGCCGGCGCACTCAGAACCACCATCGAAGATATTACCTTTGAAAAGCAAGGTAAATCTTACGTGGCGCGGGTCAGCGGCAAAGTCCTGAAACTTGGCGGGGCACCGCTTTACGCCGAAGCGCCCATCCGGGTCGATATTCACGAAAACTATATTAACGGCCCGGTCATGGAAGGTTTTTCAGCCAAGTTCTTCTTCATGGAAGTAAGCGTTGAAAGCCCGCTAGTCTTTAACGGATGGGATTCAATCGCCATCGGCACCCTGTCCGGAACCTTTGACATTCCCCCAAAATTCACAGACCCGGGCCGCCTTCCCACCGCCGTCACAGCCGTGGCCGCCGCGCGAGAAGGAACCATCGGGTTTAACGCCTCTAACGTCTTCATTGAAAAGGGACGGTGGAAAAATGTCGAAGCCGGTCTGGCCGGATTTGACCTCCTTAAACAAGGCGGCTTCCCGCTGAAAGAAGTGAATTTCGCCCTGCATTCCACACCCACAGACGGCGTTTTGGATATAGACATTGGGGCGAAAGTTAGCATAACAAGCAAAAAATCCAGCAGAATCGCCTCCGGCATTCCGCGGGAGCTATCGCTTCCACCGGAGATTAAAGCCCCCAGCGGCAGTTGCGCGGAAGGGGCGGATGTTAATTTGACGCTCCATCTGCGCACCCAACGCGCCTGGCTTTACGGCGCGGGCATCGGCTACGAATGCGATTACCAACTGGCTCCAACCTATCCCGGGGCGGCGGTTTTAACCGGCATGTCCGGCGATGCCGATTTCCGCTCTGAATTTGTGGGACCAAATGATATAGAAGTTGACAAGATGGCTTTTGAAATTACCGCCGGTTTGGCTTTTGGTAAATTGGCGATAGTAGACGGTCTTGATTTTGCCATTATTACGGCTGACCCCACTTTGAAACTTGAAATCCCTCACTTTGAAGCAAAATATGACCCGACCGTCGGGAAAAAGGTTAACCAAAAAGCCAGCGACTGGCAAGCATCCTTCACCAGTAGCGGCTATTTGTTCGAGACCATAGAACTGGGCAGTATCGAAGCTAAAATGGGAGCCGCACCCTTCTTTGTAGAAGCTAAAATTGAAGCCAAAACGCCGATGGTGGTGGGCCTATTGCCCCCCATAGAACTGACCCGGCTATCGGGTGAACTGAAATTCTGGAACGCGCACGGCCGAAACTATACCACCGGCGACATAGGAATTGGCATGACCATCGGCTCAAAAGTGCTGTGGGAAGACTTTGACGTGGCAAATATAGATATATACCTTGATGCCCAGTTTGGTAATTTCAATCATTATATAACCAATGATGATAAAACCGTGACGATAAAACCTGTTACCGGCATCAAGGGCGTAGCGGAAGTTTCAGTTGACCTGGGCTTGTGGGATGTAGATTGGTCGGGCGCGGTATTTATCGACACCGATTTTGACCTTGCCGTTGGCGGTGACGTGGATAATTACCAACTGGTCAGCAGAGCGCGCGTGCAACGTGGTCTGGCGCAACTATATCAGACGCAACGCCTCAACATCACCGATGCGCGCGCCGATAATGCCCTCACCCTGTCCCTGGACCCGGACCTGAGCTTCCCTTCAGCCTTGCTGAGGGCAAACGCAAACGGCATCGAAGGGGTCGCGCAAGATGTGTTGATCGATGTAAACGTGCCTTATATTGCCGATATGACATTGATATTAGACAGCCAATCCGGCGGTCCCACCATGACCTTGGTTTCACCCGGCGGCACGCTTTACGGACACGATAATCTACCGTTGGGCATCACCTATACCGAACGAAGTTCCTACGTTCCCACCCCCGGGCTTAGCCCGATTGCGGCGCAAGGTATGGGACGTTTGCGCGCGGGGCATGCCGTCAGCGGCACCGGGACGCTGGATGTGTGGGTTAATGGCTCTCTCACCTTCAACGCGCTCAACTTTATGGACACCGCCGCTTACCAAAACTTTGCACCGGGCGTTTATACCCTAACCTTTGTCGCCGCCGGAACCAGCTCGCCGGTGCTGGCAGAAACCGCCGTCAACCTTGGCGCGGGACTGGATTACACCGTACTGGCAACCGGCGCGCCCGGTGCCATTCAACCGTGGGCTATTCAGGATGACACCGCCCCGCGTGGCGCAGTCAGCAGTGCCTACTTGCGGCTGGTCAACATCGCCCATGGCATGCCAAAGCTCTCCCTAAAAGTAAGAATGGGGAACGAAATCTTCAATAACATCGCCTATCCGGGCATCGGAGACTACACAGGCCTTTATCCCAAACGCCATAATCTGGATATTCTGAACGCGGAAACGGGGCAAACACTCTTTGAAATGGGTAAAGTTACCTTGGAAGATGGCGCATTCTACACCCTGTTTGTCTACAATACGACAACCGGCGCAATGGCGAAACTGCAACAAGATGCCGCGCCGACCGCTCGGATGAACGTGACCTATGCGCTGGGGCAATTGAGCAACTTAAATCTCAGCGTGGATGGGCGAGTCATCAGCAGTAGCCTATCCGCCGGGCAAACAATCCCGCCCCTCTATCTGGCTACGGGCAGTCATAATGTAGTCATAGCGCAGGGCGGAAGTCCCCTGCTGACCCAAACCGTGGTCGTCAGCGGAACCAACAACTACGCCCTGACCCTCTTTGAAGACAGCGGAACGCTGACCGCAAATTGGGCGCAAAACAATTACCTGCCCGGTTTCAAACAAGCGGGATTGCGAGTGACCCATCAAGCCTCCGGCGCGCCGGCGGTGGACGTTGTCCTGCTTCATCCCACCAGCGGGCTGGAACTGCCGGTCGCTTCCGGCGTATCTTATTCGCAAACAAGTAAATCGCTAGATGTGGAAGGGCTGGCTTTGCCCTACACGGTCATCGTCCGCGAGGCGGGGACGCTGAATACCTTGCTGACTTTGTATAATGTTATCCTAAGTCCGGGGAATAATTTCACCCTGCATTTGATGACACAAAGCGGTCAAACAAAGCTGGGTCGTAGCCTTGACCGTCAACTGGCGGCCAAAACTCTGGGCGTTTACCAAATGGCGCAAGCCGAAACCGGCCAATGGCAAGTGAACTTGCACGGCAATATTATCAACGCCGGTAATTACGAACTGACGGTTGACGGTAAAAAACCGCGTCCGGATTTGCAAGCGGTGCATGTGGATACCGGCGCAACGCCGCCGCTGTTGACGTGGCGTTTGAACAGCCCGCAACCCAACACATCGGTCAATATCTATTATCAAACCGAACCGATTACCCAAATGCTAACCATCACCAACACCAACGGTAGCACCCAAACAGTACCCACCCAAGTCTTCAAAGGTCAAACCGTCACCGGCACACTGATTGCGCCGCTCAATTCGGCATGGACAGACGGCGGCAACGAACCCTATTACGACCTGAACTGGACGGACGGAACACTACAAAGTTACACCCTTCCCAAAGACATGCTCTTGAGCGGAAGCTACTATGTTTACCTTGAAGCAGATGACGGCGCCAATCCACTGGTGCGGGTTGTCGCCCCGGAACCTGTTGTGATAGAACATCCATGGCCGGATACATGGTCGGCGGGACTGAGTTTAACCCAAAGTGCTATCGCACCCTTGACATCGCGTGGGGCAAATTCCCCAATCCCGATGGCCTTAAATATGCCTTGATGTACCAAAGCTCAAACTCAACGCAAACCATTCGGGCCGAAACAACCTACAGTCTGGCGACAATTGCCCGCAATCTAATCCCCGGACAAACCTACACCTTCACGGTTGATGTGCTGGATAAAACAGACCAACGAGTCAGCCATTCTGAATCGGCGAGCGTAACCATTGCCGGGGCTGAATTTACCTTGAGTGCCCCGTCCGCACCTTTGCAAGTCATCGCCGGGCAAACCGTCACCACCGACCTAACCTTGAGCACCTCGCTCACTCCGTATCCCGAACAGATTGCTTTGTATCCGGGCGCGCATTCCGGCGGACTGGGGCTTAACTTGAGCGGTAATTTAGCAACACCCACGCCGGTCGGTGTCACCCTCCCCATCAGCATCACCGCCGGTGCATCCATGCCCTATGGCATTTACACCGCCACCCTTTTAGCAAAAGGAAACGGGGTGCAACATACCGCAGAATTGCAAATAGAAGTGATTGCCCCCACCTTTGCCTTGCACGCCACCCAAAACCAACCCACACTGAGCGAAAACGGCTCGGTGGTACTCAGTATCACCGCCGACCGGCTTTACGGACATACCGCTCCAATCTGGTTGGAAGTAGTGGACAGTCCGTCACCGCTGACCAAATTTGACGAGCAACAGTTGGAAATAGGGCAAACCCGAACGCTGACCATCACCGATGTCCCCTTCCTTGACGGCGGAGATTACACCTACCAAATTGTGGGCACAGACGGGGTTAATGAAATTGTATTCACTCAAACCCTGACCGTTTTCAAACCCGTTTACAACCTGATTCTCTCGCAAAATGAGATTACAGCGACCGCCGGTATGGCGAACACCTTCCATCTCACCCTTGATGCTAATCTGGATAATGGTTGGACGTGGCCGGTAACGCTCTTATTAGACCCGCAATCTGCCCCACCGCGCGGACAGTTCGGCTTTAACCCAAGCACTTCAGACTTGAAAACCTATGTAGCACTGACAGAGTCGGGTCAAATAGATATATTAATTGAAACCCAACCGAAAACACCGCCGGGAACCTATCTCTTGCCCATCATCGCCGAAAGCAACGGTCGCCAGAAAACGCTCGAAGTTTGGGTGAACGTAGCCCAGTCGGTGGCTCAACAATCTGCCCACACAGTTTATTTACCGCTGATACTCAAAGCCGGCACCCCGCCGCCGCCCGTACTCACCGCCCCCGATTTAGTGGTGACGCAAATTGTCGCCGCGGCTGATACCGTACAGCTTATCATTCAAAATCAGGGCAATGCCCCCGTCACCGATGCCTTCTGGGTAGATGCCTATATCAATCCTCTGACCCCGCCCACTGCCGTCAACCAAACGTGGGACATGCTGGGAGAACAAGGCTTGGCTTGGGCCGTGGAAGGAACGGCACTTCCCATCCAAGCAGGCGATATTTTGACCTTAACCGTGGGAGATACCTATTACTGGGCTACCTTGAGCAATGTGACCTTCCCGCTGGCTTTAGACTTACCAATTTACGCTCAGGTTGATTCGGCGGATGCCTATAATAGTTACGGAGCAGTGCTGGAAACGCACGAAATAAGCGGCGATAGCTACAACAACATTGCCGGCCCGATGGGCGTATCGGCGGCGCTCAACCTTGAACCTGCCCCCTCGCTGTCCGGCTTGCAGCTCAACCTGGCTGACCTGCCGCCTCGCGGGCCGGGGCCAACGGCCAACCCGGAGTACCTGTACACTATTTACTTGCAGGCCATTTTACGGTAAACTGGAAATCAGATTACCCTTTCCCCCTTCGCAAAGAAAGGGGAAAGTGGATAAAACAAAGGACGGCCCATAATGAATCCACCGGCTGCATCCAAGAAAATGAATATAGGATTGCTGATGATTGGGTTGGGTTTACTAATCGGGTTACTTTGGTTTTCCGGTTTGGAGAACAGCGTTCTGGCCGGCCCCCCGCCGCGCAACACCTCAACCCCGCCCCCTGCCGCGACACCGCTTCCTTCGCAGATAATAAAATCAGAGATGCCGACAGGTGCTTTTATCACCTTGCAAACCACCGCCGGGGTGTGGACAGGGGTGCAATGGCAAGACTCGAACGGCGACTGGCATGACGTGTCCGGTTGGCGCGGCACGGCGGTTGATGGTCGCGTTCAATGGTGGGTGGCGCAGAAAGATTTTGGTACGGGTCCCTTTCGCTGGGCGGTGTATCAACCCGCCGGCGATGGTGAGCCGGTATCGGTGAGCGAGCCGTTCATGTTGCCGGTTGCGGCGAATGAAACAATGAGTATCGTTGTGCCGTGACCGGCGCACGCAAAAAACAGAACACCCAAAATCCCGCCATAATCGGTGGGATTTTTGTTTTGTCATGCCCGCCTGTACCCTGGGGGGCGCGAAGGCGGGCATCCATTATTTTTTGTGGATTCCGGACATTTTTCTCCGAAAAATTCCGGAATGACAATATAAATTGACATCACAGATAATATTCCCCCCAAAACTGAAATACGCCCCTGTGGGAGGCAAGTTTACACAAGTACAATATTGGTATAAAATAAGTGTCTATCCGTAAATTAATTACGCCGGGTGATGGTCAGGATAGTTGAGGTTGAAAACAACCGGATTCGCGCTTTTTACCCCCTCCCCGGCCCTCCCCCTTTTAGGGGGAGGGCATTTCCCCCCTCACAGAGGGGGGATTAAGGGGGGTAAAATGCCGCAACCGCGTAAGTCCTGTCATAACCATTGCGGAACAATGACAAGTGGAAATTGCCGAGCGCACAGGAGACAAAAATGAAAACAAAACAGGCTGTTTACCTGACCCTTATCATCACCTTTATCAGCAGTTTGCTGGCACTGAGTTGGTTAGCCACCCCGGGCGGGCAGCTTGCTCTGGCGGAAGGCGTGGGGACGACAGTAACGGGTGAAAAAATCCTGGTATCTCTCTCAAATGATACCGTCACCTGGGCCGATGATACGCTTTACGCCCTCAACCCGGCGGACGGCAGCGGGCAGACCAAAATTTTTGATTTTCACAATTCTCCCAAATTTACTACCGGAGATACAGGCGCTCCCCGTATCAGCGCCGACGGCCAATACATTTATTTTCATTCCGAACACGCTTACATCTACACACCCGCCAGAAGCAACGCCTTCAGGGTTGCGTCTGACGGCAGCGGCCTGGACCAGATTACGCCGGGCGAAAATTCGGGGGTGTGGGGAGAAACGGGCAACAGCACGGTCTCGGGCCAGGTGCAATACGGCGACGGCACAGGTTGGCCCAGCGCCCCTGTTTATCTGGAAGGGATGGATATGGTTTACTCCGGCGCAGACGGCTCATTCAGCTTCAGCAATGTTCCGCCGGGGGCGCGCTGG
>JAJRUC010000079.1 GCA_024278015.1 Chloroflexota bacterium | reverse complement strand
GAGGACGGCCACCCGGTCTGAAATACCCATCACCACGCCCATATCGTGTTCGATGAGCAAAATAGAGACGCCATGCTCCTCATTCACATCCAGAATAAAACGCGCCATATCTTCTTTTTCTTCCACGTTCATACCCGCCATCGGTTCATCAATCACCAAAATGGCGGGTTGCAGGGCCAGCGCGCGCCCCAGTTCCACCCGTTTTTGCAAGCCGTAGGCCAGCGCGCCGACGGGCTGTTTGCGAATGGCCTGAATTTCCAGCAGGTCAATCACATCTTCAATATATTCCCGATGCGCAATTTCCTCTTTTTGGGTTCTGCCCCAATACAGCGCGTTGCTGAAAACATTTGTTTTCAAATGAACGTGCCGGCCCAGCATCAGGTTTTCCAGAGCGGTCATATGTTTGAAAAGTTCAATGTTCTGAAATGACCGCGCCACGCCCGCTTCGGCAATTTTATGGGGGCGCATGGCGGTCAGTTCGCGCGATTTTCCGTGATTATAAAAGGTAATTTTGCCTTCTTGCGGATGGTACAGCCCGCTGATGCAGTTGAGCAAGCTGGTTTTTCCGGCGCCGTTCGGCCCGATGATGGAAATGATTTCACTCTGATTGACGTTCAGACTCACCCCGCTAATGGCGGCGACACCACCAAAATGCAGATGGATATTTTCAATCTTCAATTGAAGGTCGCCGGGATTCAACGTACTTCCGTTCAGATTATGGGTAATTCCATGTGTCATCTGTGGCCCCTTTGACAGATTTTTTCGGTTTTTTGAATGATGTACGAACAAGTATAGCAGGCAGGCGTTAATAAAGCGTTTACGGGGGCGTTAATGCGGCGGCGAGTTTGGGGTTCAAGGCGGCAAAATTCACGTTTTACGCATTACGTTGTATGGCGCATTATTTAGATTATGGCGGGGGAGATTTTATTCTTGCCGGACCAGCCCTTTGAGTGCGGCAATGGGAATCATGCCGGAATCACCGCGCCCGATGGCCGCGTCGCCCTGGGCGTGTTGCAGTTCATCCAGCATACCCAGTTCATCGAAGATGGTGGTGGCGCGAAAATGGCAGTCGATGGCCCACGCCGATTGTCCGGCGCGGTCATACAGTCGCCGCAAAATAAGGTACACCCGCGCCAGATCGGGGCGGGCGCGAATTTGTCGCAACAGGATGGAGGCTTCAATCAAGTGCGCTTCTACGGCGGTCCAGTCCGGCATGGGCATTAATGCCAGCGTTTCGGCGCGTAACCGGGCGGCGGCGGCTTTCGCCCAGCGGTCGTCCGCCTCATTAATAAGCGGTTCAGCGCGGGAAAGCGCTTGCAAGGCTTGAGCGGGGTTGTTCGCCAGGATGAGTGTTTCTACCCAAAAGAGGTACGACACATGCGTAAACAGGCGGTAGTTGGCTTTGGCCGCCTGTTGCAATGTTTTGCGAATGATTTCCGCGCCCTGGGCGGGGTGGCCCAAATACGCCAGCGCGCGTCCGCGCAGGCTGTTGGCCATAAAACAATAGGATGAAAATCCGGCATCGGTACAATTTGGCATAATTTGCCGCACGGTATCCAGACACCCCGCCCAATGCCGCCGTTCAGCGTACACAAAGGCCAAATTCATCTTCGCCATAGCCGTCGCCGAATCATTCCCGGCTGCTTCGGCGAGTTCTACCCCCCGCCGGGCGGCATCAAAGGCGCGTTGCCACGCCCCCACGCGGGCATAGGCTACCGCCAAATAGCCGTAAATGGCGGGTAAATCTGGCGGCGGATTAATGCTGTCGTCCAGTTTAACGTACCGCAGCAGGTAGGCAATGGCATCATCATACGTGCCCAGCGCAATCCCCACCCGCCCCAGCATCCGAAGGGCGGCGTGCAACAGGATGATATTGTTCTGCTCTTCAGCGTTACGCAACAATCGCCGCCCGTAATCTTCCGCCAAACGGCACTGGTTGCGCAGCCAAAACAATTGCCCGCTGCGCCGGAATATCTTCCCCAACCGGGTGTCATCCCCGTCGGCCATAGCCAGCCGTTCCGCCTCCTGCAAAATGGGCAGGGCGCGGTCAACTTCTCCGGTGAAGGCGTAGGCCGTCGCCAACTGCAAGTTCAGGTCAACCCGCGCCCGGCGGTGATGTTCGCTATGGCCCGCCTCGGCGCGAAGAAGCCGCATGGCTTGCACGCCAAATTCGCGGGCATCGCCGTATGAGCGCACCGACAATGCTTTCTCGCCCGCGTCGATGAGGTACGGCAGCGCGCGCTGGGGCTGGTCGGAATGGGAGAAATGGTGCGCCAGCACCGCCGGGTGGTTAAAGCCGATGGTGTCATCCCGTTCCAGCGCTTCTGCAATGTGGCGATGTACCATGCGCCGGCGGGCGCGGCTTAATTCATGATAGGCGACTGCCCGGATTTTATCGTGGCTAAAATCGTATCCGTCGGCGCGTTCCACCACCAGGCCCTGCGTCAACCAGGCTTCCAGCATGCGGATGATGTCTGCTTCCGGCAAATCGCTGGCGGCGGCCAGCACCCGATAGTTAAAATTCCGCCCGATAGCGGCGGCCATCGCCAGCAAATGGCGGCTTTCATCATCCAGCCGGTTAAGCCGGGTTTCGATGACCAGTTTAATGCCGGCCGGCACAGATGTGGTAGCAACTGATTCCGGGGCCGATGCGCGGCGGTGTTTTTCGGCGGCGGGCGCATTAAACCACGCGCTCACCATTTCGATGATAAAAAACGGGTTGCCTTCCGTTTCCCGAAACAAACGGCTCAACAAATGCCGCTGCGGATTCGGGTCATTAAGCAAAAATGCGGCCAGCCGGCGCGTCTCTTCCGGCGAAAACCGGGCCAGTTCAATGACAGTCATATCTTTCAATTGGCGTTGAATACCGCGCCGAATTTTTTGGGCGGCGGGAGACAGATATTCATTCTGATAGGTGCCCACCACCATTAATGGCGATTGGCGGCACCGCCAGCCGATGTGCGCCAGAAACTGCCATGTGGCCTCATCGGCCCAATGCAGGTCTTCCAGAAAAAGGACCAACGGCGCGGAGGCAACTTCGGCCATGCTGATGAAACATCGCCCCAGACCTTCCAGCAGATGTTCGCGGTTAAATTCAGCGCCGGGGGGACGCTGAAACTCCGGGGTGAGCGCCGCCAAATCGGGGTTGATAGCCAGCACACTGCCCCACCACAGGGGTGGTTCCGCGCTAAACGGGCGCAGAAAGGCGCTACTGTTTTGCAAGGCATCCACCAGCGGGTGATAGCTAATCATCGTTTCAAATTCGCGGGCCTGGCCGGTAATGAGCCGGAGTC